>JAGLTN010000338.1 GCA_023135255.1 Planctomycetota bacterium | reverse complement strand
TCATTGCCGACAATATTCAGCTTTATCCTGAAGAGCTTTATGAAAATGGGATGAAGGTTATTAGTGCAACTACTGTTCGCAATCACCCCTTGGCACTGCCGCCTCAGATCAAGAGTCTGAATTATTTGAATAATATTCTTGCCAAGATGGAAGCTCTCGATGCCAACGTTCCGGAGGCCATAATGTATAATCATATGGGGTATGTTGCAGAGGCTACCGGCGACAATGTCTTTATTGTCAGAAACTCAGTTGTTTATACTCCTCCGGTAAGTGCAGGATCACTTTGTGGTATTACAAGGGCAGTGGTAACCAAGCTTGCTAAACAGAAAGATTTAAAGGTTATTGAAAAAAATCTTACAAGATTTGATCTGTATACATGCGATGAGTTTTTCCTTACAGGAACCGCAGCGGAGGTTATCGGGATTGTCGAGATCGACGGCAGATTCGTTGGTGATGGCAAACCTGGTCCAATCACTGAAATGCTTAGAAAGCTTTTCTTTGAGTATGCACGAAGTTAATTAACCGTTTACCAAATGTATTTTGGTCGCCAGAATAAAGGGTTCTGATTTTTATGCAATTGTTACCTAAATATAACAATTTAGAATTTTTCAATCTCATTGAGTCCCAATTGTTAGAGGTTCATGATTATATAGATGCCCAGCTCAACAGTTTGTACGAACCAGTAAATCAGTTGCTTGAGCATGTAAACACAAGGTCTGGTAAAATGCTCAGACCTGGTTTGGTTTTGCTTTCCGGGCTTTGCTGCGGCGAAATATTACCTGTCCATATAACGGTTGCTGCGATCACAGAAATGGTTCATGAAGCTACTTTGCTGCATGATGATGTAATCGATGAAGGTGACATAAGACGGGGCGATGTGACCGTAAACAGGCTTTTTGGTAACGAAACCGCTATACTCGCGGGCGATCTTTTGTTGAGCAGAGCTTCTGTTATATGCAGTTCTTTGGATACTGACACAAGTAAGATTATCGCTTATGCTACTTCACAGGTTTGTGAGGGCGAATTAGCTCAGCTGCTGCAAAGAGATAATTTTCAGCTTACAGAGCAGGAGTATATTAAAATAATCAGCCAAAAAACCGCAGCTCTTTTTAGTGGCTGTTGTAAACTTGGAGCGGTTTGTTCCCACGCGCAGCAATCTCAGGTTGAAGCTTTGAATATATTTGGAGAAAATATCGGCATCGCATTTCAGATAACAGATGATTTGCTTGATATAACCGGCAATGAAAATCAGACAGGTAAGACTATCGGCAGAGATGTTGATAAAAATAAATTAACTCTTTCTTTAATACACCGGCTTTCTTCTGCAGGTGATAAAGAGAGAGTGACGTTGATAGAAAAAATTGAAAACTCAAGACATGACCAAAAAGTTCTGGTAGATATATTAAGCAATAACGGCAGTCTTGAATATGCGGCTATGCGCGCGGAGCAGTTTGTTGACCTGGCTATTGATTCATTGGCTGATATTAGCGACAGCCCAGCCAGGGAAGCTTTATTGTCGATAGCAAAATTTGTTACTAACAGAGTTGCATAAGTGTTTGCTTTTCAAATTAAAAAAAGGCCGACGTTTTTATAACGTTGGCCTTTTTAATATTTACTTTGCATATTTTTTAGAATTTATAAGATACATTCATACTTGTCCAGTATTCATCTGAAGTATTTACAGAATCTTCAAACGATTTCTGAAAATAGAATCCTGGTGTGAATGACATGTTGTCTGTAATTTTGAACTTTGTTGATAAGCCGAAGACTGCATGTGACAAGTCGCTATCAACATCATTACGACCATCACCAAATGTTGTCCCAAAAGTTGTTCCGCCGACACCATCATTATATACAAATTGAGTTGACAGGTCGATAGTCTGTTCTGGACGATCAGGTATCATATTCTTAATTGAATAACCAAGACCAAGGATATGGAGCCAACCAGCAGCATCTCGTACCATAGAAGAAGACCCTTCAGCTGGATACATAGCGACCATAGTATAACTTGGGACTACGCCGAATGGACAAATATTAGGCCAGGAAAAGGCACCGAAAAATTCCTGCAGATTCAAGTCATTTCTGCTCAGCTCAGGAAACTGATAGTATGTCCAGCCTACTGTATAGTTGGTTTGGAACTTTTCATCAGCAAAGAATTTGTTGCTGTAAAAAAGGGTATATTCTAATCTTTCAAAAATTTCGCTTCCACTGCCGATTCTTCTGTTATTCAATACACTGAAGCCAAAACCGCTGCCCCAGAGATCAACTGTAATTTTAGGTTCAATAGCGGCATGGTTTTGTTTATAAAAGTCAAAACCTCTCCAAATATAGCGACTCATGTAAGTCAGATCCAATGTTATGCCGAGCTTCTTAGGTGCACCGTCTTCCGCATTAACAACACTAAAAATGGACAAAACAATCATCGAAACCAAAATAAGTTTTTTCATTCCTGATTCTCCATACTATAATAAAATTATCATTATTTTGTTCAGTGAACAAAACGGAAGTTGGATTCTAATCTAAATTTAACATTTATTCAAAGTATTTTATTGTTTAATGTGCAATAAATAACAAAAACCCGGGGTTAAGTGTTGATTATAGCGGTTAGTCAATTTATAACCGTCAATTCGGGTTGAAGTATTTTTAAGCTGTTTATATTACGTGTTTTGCAAAATACCCAGCAAGGTCTATAATGCTGTGCTATGGTTGAAAAGAATAACACATTATTTTCAGATGCTGAAAACGCCAATATTGCTTCTGTAGAGCCTTTATCTGTACGTATGAGGCCTGTCTGCCTTGATGATTTTGTGGGACAGAAGCATTTTCTGGGTAAAGATAAGCTGTTAAGACGTATGCTCGAGGCGGGCAAATTGAGCAGTTTGATATTTCATGGTCCACCTGGCACGGGCAAAACTTCCCTTGCACGAGTAATCGCTAATTACACCAAAGCAAATTATTATTATCTAAGCGCGCCTGCCGCCACCGTCAAAGATATACGCGAGATCATCGTAAAAGCTAAAAACGATCTTTGCGCTAAAGGTACAAGGACGGTGTTGTTCATAGATGAAATTCACCGATTCAACAGGGCGCAGCAGGATGTTCTGCTTGATGATGTTGAAAGCGGCTTATTGATTATGATTGGTGCTACTACGGAAAACCCGTTTTTTTCAGTAAATTCGCCTTTGATTTCCCGCAGTAGTGTGTTTGGGTTTGAGCCTATAATTGCTGAAGATATTTATATTCTACTGAAAAAGGCTATAGCGGATAAGAATAAAGGGCTTGGAAAGTACGATTTTAAAGCTGACGAGGATGCGCTTAGGTTTTTGTGTGTGAGGTGCAGTGGTGATGCGAGAAAAGCTCTTAATGCACTTGAAGTCGGGGTTCTTTCGCAGGCGAGCAGGTCGTCGGATTCGACTATAAAATTTAATTTAGCTATAGCTAAAGAATCGATTCAGCAAAGGACGATTAATTATAATAATAAAGCCGATAGTCACTATGATTTGGCCAGTGCATTGCAGAAAAGTATGCGAGGCAGCGATCCGGATGCTACGGTTTATTGGCTTGCAAGATTAATAGTCGGCGGAGAAGACCCTCGTTTTATCGCAAGACGTATTTGTGTTTGTGCTGCTGAGGATGTTGGAAATGCTGACCCGATGGCCACGGTATTAGCAGCTTCGGCAATGCAGATATCCGAGTTTGTAGGGTTTCCTGAAGCACAGTTGCTTTTAGCCCAGGCAGCTATTTATATAGCCTGTGCGCCAAAGTCCAATGCCTCTTCGATGGCTATCTGGAATGCTGTTTCGGATATCAAGAACGATGTGGTGGTGGATGTGCCGAAAGATTTAAAGGACAGCCATTATACAGCAGCGAAGAAAGCCGGCATTGGGGCTGGTTATAAATACCCTCACAATTATGAGGGTGGTTTTGTTGTTCAGGACTACCTGCCAAAAGAGGCAAAGAAAGAATATTACAGCCCTAAAAATGCGGGTTATGAAAAAAATATTAACCGATATTTACAAAAGCTCAAAAGCCTGATACAAAATAGCAGTAAAACGGATTTTGAAGGTAAAGGTAAATCAGATGGATAAGGTACAGCTAAGACAGCAATTACGAAGCAAATTGCTCAAAATGACTGA
>JAGLTN010000337.1 GCA_023135255.1 Planctomycetota bacterium | reverse complement strand
AGAATCTGGTATTACTATGCGATTCGGACCGCATAGCTTGGAAAGCTTATAATCAGCCAAAGCTCAATACAGTTATTCTTATTAATGAGGACAATAAGATTGTGGATATCCAACCTATTGGCAACTTGAAGGCTTTGGCTGATAAAGCTGAAAAAATGAGCGAAGGAATAGATTATGAGTGTTTCGGTATTATTGACCATGATTAATGCCAAATGTACGTGTATAAGGAGCGAACAATGTCAGAAAAACAAGTAATAAACTTAAATGATGTTGAATTTGATGCGACCATAGCTGAAGGCGTCACGCTTGTCGATTTCTGGGCTCAATGGTGTGGCCCTTGTCGAATGCAGGTACCTATATTGGAAGAAATAGCCAAGAGTGTTGATGGCCAGACGAAGATTGCGAAACTTAATGTTGATGAGGCAGGTGATGTTGCCGGTCGATTTGGTGTGCAGGCTATTCCTACGCTTCTATTATTCAAGGATGGAAATGAAGTACAACGGTTCATCGGTGTGCAATCAAAGGAAATCTTAATTGATGCGATTAATAGCGAGATATAAGGAGAGTAGCAATGTCAGAAAACAAAAAACATTTAGCGACATCGTCTGGTAGCAAGAAAACCTGGCAAGCATTTTTTATTGGCGGCGCAATTGGTTTTGTGTTGTGCGGCATCGTTATGTTTTTAGTAATGCCATCACTAATGATCGTTACAAGGGAATGCAAACTTGGCTTTGATGAAACAGTTGCAGCTCTGGAGAAACGAATCCCTGAGCACGGCTGGATAGTTTCGGGCGGCAAAGCGATGGACTTGAATGCATCGCTAGCCAAACACGGTGTCGATTTCGGGCCGCGAGTCAAACTGGTCAAACTCTGCAACGCTGAACACGCAAAGAGCGTCCTAACAACGGATCGGTGGGTCTCGTGTTTGATGCCCTGTACAATGGCCGTATGGGAAGGTGATGACGGCAAAGTATATCTATCTGAAATGAATATGTCTCTGATGGCAAAAATGTTTGGCGGTAACATTGCCAAAGTCATGGGTGGTAATGTCGTACATGAGGAAAAACAGATACTCGAAGGTCTCCTGAAAGATTAACATTATCTACAGGTAAAAGGATCAAAGATTATGCCATTGTTTGAATACAAATGTCAGAAATTTTGAAGATACTGTCTAATCCGATATGGTTAAAATAATAATGTTTCTCTTTGAAAACGAAAAATGTATAAGCGACATCGCGAATCATTTGGGCTCGAAACCATGGAGACTTTTTGGCTTGTATTGCAAAAATAGTATCAAAATCAGACTAACAGATGTAAAATAATATTAGGAAATTTAATTTCATATTATGACAGTTATAAAGGATATATAGGGAAATGAACATTAAACAACACATAACGGATTTTTCTATCAGGCAATATAAAACTGTTACGGTCGTACTTGTGGCGATTACGATTGCGGTGATGCTGTTGGCTGCGGTACCGTCTATTTGGCCGAAAGCTTTTACAGCTTTTAACCCTATTATAGTTGATACCGATCCGGAGAATATGCTGCCTGCCGATGAGCCGGTGCGGATATTTCACAACCAGATGAAAAAGGAGCTTTCGCTCTATGATATGGTTGTGGTCGGCATAGTTAACGACAAACATCCTGATGGTGTATTTAATCCGGAGACCCTCGCTAATATCTATGAGTTGACCGAATTTTCCAAGACGCTTCATTGGACCGAAGATGGCCAGGAAGTTGGTGTTGTTGAAGTTGACCTGATAGCACCATCTACTGTCGATAACATTGAGCAGGGAGGTTTGGGAACCGTAAAATTTGAATGGTTGATGCCGCAACCGCCGGAAACAAAAGAAGAGGCTCTGGCAATTCGCCAAAAAGCTCAGCGGATACCGTTTCTTAATGGAACTTTGGTTTCTGAAGACGGCAAGGCTATCTGTATTTACCTGCCCCTGACACATAAACATTTGAGTTATCGTGTTTATTCAGAACTTCAGAAAAAGATAGCCACATTTTCCGGCGACGAAGAATATCATATCACGGGGCTTCCGGTAGCTGAGGATACATTTGGTGTAGAGATGTTTATTCAGATGGCAATTTCCGCACCAACGGCTATGGTTGTGATCTTTGTCCTGATGCTGTTATTTTTCCGCAAGCTTGTGGTCATTATTTCGCCGATGATTGTGGCGATGGTGTCGGTTATTCTTACTATGGGGGTGCTTATCATAGCTGGCTTTCCTGTGCATATAATGAGCAGTATGATTCCCATATTTATTATGCCGATAGCGGTACTGGATTCTATACATATTATAAGTGAATTCTTTGAGCTTTACCAGCAGACCAAAGACAGGCGCAAGACCATGCTCAAGGTTATGGATGAGCTGTTCGTGCCAATGCTTTATACCTCACTAACATCGGCTGCAGGATTTGCTTCTTTGGCGTTGACGCCAATTCCTCCGGTACAAGTCTTTGGTCTATTTGTAGCGATGGGTATTATGATTGCCTGGGTACTTACGATAATATTTATTCCTGCGTATATAATGTTTGTAAAACCTCAGACACTCGAAAAGTTTGGTGCTGTTCATATTCCCAACCAACAGGAACATTCAACTGCGATGGGACGCATCCTGCATAGCATTGGGGTTGGTACATATCGCCGGGCAAAACCAATATTGGCAGTTACAGCCATAGTTATCATAGTTGCTGTTTACGGAATGAGCCAAATCAATATCAACGATAACCCTGTCAAATGGTTCAATAAATCGCATCCTATTCGGGTTGCTGACAAGGTGTTGAACGAGCATTTCGGCGGAACCTATATGGCATATTTGGCACTTACTGCTGAAGATAAAGAATTTGTTTCTGAAGATTTTATCAAAGATTTCAATAAGCAGGCTAATGCACGAGCTAAAAAACTGGAAGCTGACTTTCCGCAGGCAGCAACTGTCTTTGGCGAGTTACAGAAAATCACAGTTGAGTCTGCAAAAACCTCTCAAAGCCGCAAGGAAGCTTTTGAGAAAATCTCACATTCAGTCGCTGACAAGTTTAATCAGGCAACTGATGATATTATCGACGCATGGAATGAAGCGAGCTTATTTGTAGATCAACAGAAACAGCGAAACCAGATATTCAAGGACCCTGCCGTATTAAAATACCAAGCCAAATTACAGCAGGCACTTTTGGAAACACAAATTGTAGGTAAATCTAATTCTCTGGCGGATATTGTAAGTACCGTACACAGAGAATTGTTTGAAGGTAAAGACGAACAATACCGCATCCCCGATAGCTCAAGTGCTGTTGCTCAGTGCATGATCACTTACCAGTCCAGCCATAGGGCAGGCGATTTATGGCACTTTGTTACACCCGATTATCGTAAGAGCAGCATCTGGGCTCAGCTTACAAGTGGGGATAATAAAGACATGACCAAAGTGGTACAGGCCATCGATGATTATATCGCTAAGAATCCACCGCCAGTACCTCTGAAGTATGAATGGTTTGGATTAAATTACATTAATATTGTCTGGCAGCAAAAAATGGTGAGTGGAATGCTGCAGGCTTTTATTGGAAGCTTTCTGGTTGTGTTTTTGATGATGACGATTCTGTTCCGTTCAGCTCTTTGGGGACTACTGTCGATGATTCCGCTGACAATTACCATTGGGATCATATACGGTGTTGTAGGATTGGTCGGAAAGGATTACGACATGCCAGTTGCGGTGCTCAGTTCGATGGCTCTCGGATTGGCAGTTGACTTTTCGATTCACTTCCTTGTCCGAAGCAGACAAATGTATAGTTCTTTTGGAACATGGGAAAAAACCGCACCAGCTATATTTGCTGAACCAGCCAGGGCAATCACACGCAATGTTATCGTAATTGCGGTAGGCTTTTTGCCGCTGCTGCTTGCTCCTTTGACACCTTATAATACCGTTGGTACTTTATTAGCCTCGATATTGCTGGTTTCAGGAGCCGCTACGCTGTTGATACTTCCATCCCTAATCAGGGTTCTGGAAAAACGCCTGTTCGCAGCAAAAAAGGTTTTAGGTACTGGTTGCAACTGTGTAACCTGTTCTATTTCGTCAGTTACATTGGTAGCGTTGATAGCTATAACTTTGCATCAGTACGCGGCAGTTGGATGGGACAAACTGACTTGGGTTAGCGTAGTGGCCATACCAGTAATGGCGATAAGTTGTGGATTATTATCAAGACGTGAAAAATGTAAAATCCTTAATGAAAAGGAGGTAACTAAAAATGACTAAAAAAATATCTTTGGCAATGTTTGTATTAACTCTGTTATTGTCTCTTGGAGGTAACATTGTAGCCGAAACAGAAAAGACCGGTATTGTTGCGGAGAAATCATCGGAAGAAAAAGTTCTTTCTGTTGAGCAAATTGTAAATAAGACTAACCGCGTAGCCTATTATCAAGGCTCGGACGGTAGTGCCAGGGTCAAAATGACTATTACGGACAGCCAGAACCGGCAGCGTAATCGTGAACTTACCATTCTCCGTTGGGACCAGCCTGATCCGAAACTATCTAAAGAAGAACAAAGTAAAGATGACAGTTATTGTGGTGGACAGAAGATATATGCGTTTTTCAATCGGCCTGCGGATGTATATAAGACCGTTTTTATGGTATGGAAACATCTGGACAAAGATGATGACCGCTGGATGTATCTGCCCGCTTTGGATTTAGTCAAACGAATCTCTGCAACTGACAAACGAACCAGTTTTGTGGGGTCGCACTTCTTTTACGAGGATATCTCAGGTCGAAGTACCAACGATGATGTCCATGAACTTGTAAAGACGACAAAGGACTATTATGTATTGAAGAATACGCCCAAAGACCCCAAACTTGTTGAGTTTGCGTATTTTGAAATGTGGATACATCGCAAAAGTTTTGTAGTTGTAAAAACAGATTACTATGACAAGCAAAACAAAAAATATCGAACATACGAGGCACTTGAAGTTCAGCAGATTCAGGACAAGCCAACGGTAACAAAAGCAAAAATGACCGACCTTCGGACAAACGGTAACACCATACTGGAATATAGCAATGTTAAATATGATATAGGTATTTCTGAGTCAATCTTTACTGAAAGATATCTAAGAAAACCGGCGAGAAAGTATTTGAAATGATTTTCTTTACCAGACTACGACACATAAAATTATCAGCTATAGCAATGATTCTGTTGATATTGGGGGCAGTAGTTCATGCCCAGAATGAACCCTCGCTACCGATGGGTTTGTCAAACGGCCAAAACCAGGAGGGTCAACCAACTCTTCCAGGTGGCTTAGGAACTGAATCTGCGGCTCCTAATGATATTGGGCTTGAGCCGTCGCTGCCAAGTGGACTGGAAATAGCCCCATCTCTGGCTGAAGCAAAAGCTGAGGCAAAGCTAGTCAAAGAACCATGGATGGACATAACAGGCTTTTGGGAAATACGCAGTGGTTACCGGCTGCAAAATGATAAACACGAAAAAGATGCTTCTATAGGTGAAACCAGATTACAGTTAGAGATGGAGAAAATCTGGAATGAGTTTACTTTCAAAGTAACTACCGATTTGTATTATGATTGGGTTTCTAAGAACCATTCCGTTGACCTAGAAAGAGGCGAAGGCTTTCTTGATTTAAGAGAAGCCAGTGTTGCTTATTCGCCTTTTGATTTTATGGATTTGAAGCTGGGTCGGCAGATATTAACTTGGGGGACAGGAGATTTGTTATTTATAAACGATCTTTTTCCAAAAGATTGGCAAGCATTTTTTATTGGAAGAGATACTGAATATCTCAAAGCACCTTCCGATGCAATCAAGACAAGCTTCTTTACTGACCTGGCTAATATTGACCTAGTTTATACGCCAAGATTTGACTCAGATAGATTCGTTACTGGTGACCGATTATCTTATTGGAACGGCAGCCGCATCGCCGGACAGGATGATATCGTTCGTACAGACAAACCAGATGACTGGTTTGATGACGATGAATTGGCGCTGCGAGTATCGAAAAATGTATCCGGTCATGAGCTTGCTGCTTATGGATATTGGGGGTACTGGAAAAGCCCTGCCGGCTTTGACACCCCAACTTCCCGTTATACATTTCCAAAACTCAATGTCTACGGAGCAAGTGCACGCAGGCAGGCTGGCAAAGGTATCGGTAATATTGAAGTAGGTTACTATGACTCTCGTGACGACCGGTCCGGCGATGAGCCTTACATTGACAACAGTCAGATTCGCTACCTGATAGGTTATGAACAGGATCTGCCGGAAATCGCCTCCGACTTTACGGTTGGCTTGCAGTATTACGTTGAACAGATGCTTCATTATGGCGATTATAGACGAACACTGCCTGTCGGCAACAAGGCAGCTGAAGAATACCGTCATTTATTAACCTTCAGGATTACAAAATTATACTGGAATCAGAATTTGACCTGCTCTTTATTTACTTATTTTTCACCATCTGACAAGGATGTGTATATGCGGCCTAATATAAATTACAAGGTTAACGACAACCTGGCATTGGAGGTTGGTGCCAACGTATTCTGGGGAGACTATCCTCATACATTTTTCGGTCAGTTTCAGGATAATACGAATATATACACAGCGATTCGTTACAGCTTCTGATGTAGGCTTGCCGGGAAATTTTTGCGACGGGATAGCCATTACCGTGATGAAAGGATTACTCTACTCGCTCTTGCTAACTTTACTGTTCTTGCCGGCGGCCTACAGCATGGTTTATCGCAAGGCTTGAAAATATTTAAACACAATAGTAATGAATAATAAAAGGACAAATTGAATGGAAAAATGTCAATTGAAAGAAATGTATCCAATATTTACACAAGAATTTTCTAAAAAGGAAATAGCAATTGAGACTTTAGATGACCTTTGCCGGCACTTCAACAATCAAATCGAAAAACATCCTTTTGTAAAATATATTTGTACATTTGACCATTATGCACACACTGCGGCTCTTGGCGGTGCAACTATCGAAAAGACTATAATTGGTGCGAAAATAGTCTTGTTATGTTTTGGTAAAAAACTTCTTGACCCAAAAATCCTGTCAGTCAGACCAAGGGCAATAGGACTGTGCGAAACAGAATCACATTTTGTTGTTTCCTTTCTTGAGGCGCCTAACCCTTCTATGACTGAAACTATGATTAAGTGGGTGCATAAGCTTAAGGCACAATAAACCGCCAGTGGATTAAGTAGTTTTTCAAGTAATCTTTAAGCGATAAGGAACTTTTGTTGGGAATATATATATATGTGGAAGAAAATATCATTTTTGCAAAAATACTTAGTATATAACATTCCAATTTTTATGATATTGGGAATTATTTTTGGTTATTTTAATAACCCATCCTTTTTGAAGGCATTTATCATGCCTTTGACATTTTTGATGGTTTATCCGATGATGGTGAATCTTCAGATAAAAAAAGTGTTTTCTCAGGGCGGCGCTAAAGTTCAGATAGTCACGCAATTCATTAATTTTGCTATCATTCCGTTTGTCGCTTTTGGGATAGGTAAGTTATTTTTCCAAGACCAACCACTTATTGCACTTGGGTTACTTCTGGCCGCACTGCTTCCGACAAGTGGAATGACAATATCGTGGACAGGATTTGCCAAAGGAAATATCAATGCCGCCATCAAGATGACTGTT
>JAGLTN010000336.1 GCA_023135255.1 Planctomycetota bacterium | reverse complement strand
AAAGTGCAGTTCTTCATAAACGAAATTTTTAATTTTGTCTCCAACATTGCTTGATGCGGGGAAAGTCTGAAAAATCAGGAGCATTACAATCGCCAGTGGTATCAGGCCGAAGATGGTGTGGTATGACAGGGCAGCGGCTTGTTGGCCTGAACGATTCTTCTTTAAAAGTCTGGCACAATGAGACCATAGTTTTATCTGAAAAACCAGGAACCTACCTGCTTTGCCGAGCTGAGTTGTTGGTGTGGATAAAAGTTTGCCTATCATTTGCGCCCCTTAATATAGTAATTTAGTACTGAGCAGAATAATTTATTTAAACACGTCTTTTAGCACATCTTGCAACACATTTTCAAGTTGCTGTTTCAGTTGATCTTCAAGGAGCTTATCAAGGTCGAGCCTTGGTTTATTTACCGTTCCTTTTATCGGCAAAGTTATCCTTGGCGCTGAACTTGTTTCTCCGACTTTGACGGCTTTTCCCTGGATAGTATAAGGCAGAACAACGTCCACATCAAGCTGTTTGCTTGTGCCTATGTTGATTGAACGTGCTTTGAAATTGAGAGGGTATTGGCCAACTTCCATAGGCATGTCATCATATCGGAGTATTTCATCTGCGATGGTGAATTTTGTGGGCCTGATAGTGATTATCTGCTGCTGCGAGATGCCGGTGAAGTCTAATATCTGACTGAGGACGTTGGAAGCCTGGAGTCGAAGCTGGTCTACTGCCATTGTTCCTTCTATTTGGATGTCTTTTGTTGCGCCTTTGGTTAGCGGTATGATCATTTTTTCACAATCGAAATTTATTATGCCTGTTACGTTAACAGCATCGGCGAAGATAGGGTTTATATATTTCAGCAGTCTTTTTGTGGTCTCGTCGTTTATCTGAATGTCTTTTAGTATTTGAATAGTGTTTGGAGTTTTTAATAGTGAGGGCGTTTTGTTGAAGTCGGCTGAGGCGGCGAAAGTTAATGTGCCTTTGTTGACGGTTGAGGTGAAAGGTTTGATGTTCATTACACCTTTTTTTATATCTACCGACAGGTTTGTTTTGCCGAAGTAAAAGCCCATGTAATCTGCGGCGTCGAATCCTGTGTTTAGCGAGCTGTTAAGGTTGGCCATGAGCAGGTCAGGTTTGTCGGCGGGGTAGGTGCTGTTGAATTTGAAAGTGTCATTTCTTTGGCCTTTGAGATTGAAACCTTTGGGTAGAAATTGCGAACTTATGTTGCTTATTGCCTGCCAGTCATATTGACAGTTTGCGATCCCTGAAAGACTTGTTATGCCGGCTTTTGAGGTTTGCTGTTTAAATTGTCCCTTTGTTATTTTTATCTGCGGCGATATTAGCTCGAAAGTTTTTACCTGGATATTTTTTTGGGTTGTGTCAATTATGGCGTCGAATTTTACATCTACAGAGGTTTGCTCGAAAGGTTCTTTGTCTTTTTTCTGAATTTTAAGATTGCTTATATGAGTTGAGTTTGTCTTTATGTGATAAACATTATTTGAGCTGTTTACGGAAAGCTTCGACTGGGCTTTTCCTGCGATTTGCAGATCATCCGGCAGTGCGCCTGAGAGAGCGGCGAACGGCTGGATGTTGGTG
>JAGLTN010000335.1 GCA_023135255.1 Planctomycetota bacterium | reverse complement strand
TTATCCCGATTGAGAACCTGCTCGCCCGGCGAGGCAAAAATATTATGGTGCAGGTCGAAAACAGCAAACAAGCAAAACTCATGGTAGAGATACTTGAAAAAGGCGTTGACGGCGTTGTTCTAAACAGCACTGACGTAAACGAATTGAAAAAAACCGCATCAGTCGTTCAGGGTGTCAGCGAAAGCGTATCACTGGTAACTGCTACAATTACATCAGTCCGCCAACTCGGTATGGGTGACAGAGCCTGCATCGATACTTGCAGCCAGATGGTTTTAGGTGAAGGAATGCTCGTTGGTAACAGCGCAAAAGGATTCTTCCTGATACACTCCGAATCCATCGACAACCCTTACGTAGCTTCCAGGCCTTTCAGGGTTAACGCCGGCGCTGTCCATGCTTACACGATGGTCCCGGGAGGAAAAACAAAATACCTCTCAGACCTCAAAACAGGCGATGAGGTAATGGTAGTTGATTACAAAGGCAAAACCCAAACAGCATACTTAGGCAGAAACAAAATCGAAAAAAGACCTATGATGCTCATCGAAGCAGATACCGATGGAGCAGCTGTCAGCTTAGTACTGCAAAACGCCGAGACTATCAGACTTGTAAGCCCGGATGGCAAAGCCATGTCAGTAACGAAACTGAAAGTCGGCGACAAGGTCCTCGCACACATCGAAACGATAGGCAGACATTTCGGCATGCAGGTCGAAGAGACCTTAACCGAAAAATAAGAGTATCTGCTATCGGAAAATTGTACGCTGACCAGATAACTACTCAGCAAATTTCGCGAACTCTTTTTCGATGTCCGCTTGCGTCATGTCCTTATCATAGACCAGAACTTTAAATTTAAAGTAAGCTTTTTGCCCCGCCTCCAAGGTAAGATTCAAAGGCTTAGGATTCGCAGCGCCGGTGCCCTTTTCAAAAACAACCTGTCCCAGCGGATTGGCTGAAAACAAACCGTAATCGCGCACATGCCAAAACGTTGGATAATTAACACTGGTTGGATGATTCATTATAGCGATACCGACAACCTTGCCGTCTTTAGGCCCCTGAAATGCTACCCACTTGGCACGATGTCCCCATATAGCGCCGGCTCCTTTGCGCCCCTGGCTGTCAAAATATTTTCCGCTGCCGCCGTTCTCCTTGAACCAGTCCGCCAAACGAATCGCAAACATCCCTTCCTTAGTATCGCCGAACACGATCTTTTGCACGTTAGCTGTCAGATCAATATCAAAGTCGATTGAATACCCCCAGTCGTTCACCTCAAAAATCATCTGCCTGTTTTCTTTAACGAGCACTTTACCATCTTTAGCTGTCCAATCCATAGCAGCATTAATAACAGCCTGTCCACCCGCCAGCATTTCAGTTGAAACATCAGCGATCTTTATCTGTGGCGGAGTCTTTGCGTTATTCCAAAACCCCTCATCGTTAACCTGGTCATAGCTGAAAAATATTCCCGTATGATGCGGATGGTCTGTGCTTTCACCTTTTACCTTTTCATAAGGAAAGCCACGAGTTATCTTTACACCAGAACTCGTACAAACGGGGTATAGTATTGGCTTGGTCAGTTCATCTGCATACCAGAAACTGGTCAATACCTTACCCCTGCTTACGATATCTATCTTATCTTTCTTTTTAATCAAACTCAGAGCTTTTGCAGGTTGAGCCTTTGCCATTTCCAAAGCCGTCGTTGTAATTCGATATTTGGTCAGCATATTAGGCACTTCCCAGCTTGGCAGCTTACCATCTTGAAGATATTGCAGATATCGCTGCGTAACCTGTCTGAAGTGTGCTTCGTGACCAATACGAATTTCATCAGGAATAACAACCTGCCAACCTGCATCGGTATCCGCCACTGTCAAACCTGGATAGTCTTTCTTCAGATTTGTGATCGCATTATCAAAAGCAGCCTTTAGCCTGACTTTATCTACGCCACCCACAGGCTCGACATACAATTGCGTTTTATAATTCTGCTCCTTACCCTGGCGAATAATCAGCTGAGCCTTTGTCCCCCTCATCAAACCATAATGAGTATCCTTAGCACCCTCCGGAGCCTGGTAGTTCCATTCAACCCTGACCTTGGTATGGATGCCCTTCATAACATAGACGATTTCGCCGTTAGCATAACACGGATACACACCGTCAGCATTTAGGTTCTTCTTCAAAAAATCCGGGAAATCTTCAAGTCTTGTCACCTTTTGGTACTGCTGTTTATTTATCATCGTAGGCCAGCGACGCGCTTGTTCGATCTTAACATCCTTATCAAAATCAATTGCCTGCTCAGAGAAGCACCCCCACATCGCCAGGTCGATCAGATGCGTAGTGACATCAACAATACCCTCGCCCTGCTGATTCGTGTCGCAGAACCAGTCAGGCCTCTTAAGAGGATTGCCCGCAACATATTTAAAGAAATGATGTACACTCTCCACTATCACAGACGGATCCTCAACACTGCCCTTGTCAAGTTCGCCAAAAAGCTGCTTATCAAATGAAAGCCTCTTTTGAAGGATCGAAGTAATCTCTGAACGCTCAGTCATAATATCATAAAGCAATACTCCATTAGCTTTAGCAGAGGCAAACGCCTCTTCAAGTATTTCAAAGCCTTTCTTATCAATACACATCGGCTTATCCGCCAGCACGCCAAACCCGGCATCGACACAGGCTTTTATATACTCAGCTTTTTTGCGGTTGTTACCAGAAAGCACAACAACATTACCAACTCTGTCAGCTATCATCTTTTCAAGGAAATCATCGCCGGCGTAAACATTCTGCTGCCAGTTAGTCGGATTCTCTTTTCTGCTGTTAAAGCCTTTTATACGATTTTCATGGTCGGTCAGGTCTTCACCGGCAGGTGCATATACATTAACCACCTCGCTTATCTGATCGTAAGTAGTTTTCTGAACCAAAGCTGCATGAAAATGACCCGGATCAAGAGTCATCAATTTTACTTCTGCCTTTGCGCCGGTAAATTTCATTGTTGCTCCTTTATCTTTTTTGCATGAGACCAAAGTTACTATCGCGATCACTATTAAAACAGAAATGATAATTTTCTTTCCCATATTTAAACGCCTTTCCTTGAATTTTGAAAAAATAATCTTCTGATAAAATATCTTTCAAATCAGACTAACTGTCAACCTAATTTGCATAAAACCCGCAAAAAATCCCGAACTAACCGCATCCAAATTACATAATTCCAAAATATGATAATATTAGGCCGTTTTTCTCTTTGCAACAATATGTAATTAAACTACCATTATCGCGTTACTCATTATAAAGCAGTTTGTTTTGCACTTGCAAGCCTTTGTCGTGAAATGATACTTTTAATGCGCAAAATGAGACTGCAGGAAAAGCTTTATTAAATAATAATGTCTTTTTACAATAGGCATTGCTTTAATAGAAGTAAATAAGCTGATTCAGTTTGAAAATAAAAAAGTTTTAAGGAGAAAAACAGATGGATCCCAAATCAAAATCGATTTCACGCCGAGACTTCCTTGCCGCTACTGGTAAATTGTCAATTGTCGCAGTCGCAGGAGCAGGTATTGTTGGTTGCGAAACTACACAGTCCTGCTATGCACCAAAATCAAAAGTACTTGGCGCCAACGAACGAATCAATATCGCAATGATAGGCGTCGGAGGCAGAGGTAACTATCTTTCCAAAAGCTTCGCTAAAATACCAAACGTGAAGATCAAAACCATTGTGGATATTGACGAAAACTTCTACGCTGACAGAGTAAAAACGATTAGCGAAATCCAGGGCTCTGCTCCTAAAACAGAGTACGACATGAGA
>JAGLTN010000334.1 GCA_023135255.1 Planctomycetota bacterium | reverse complement strand
TGAATGTTAATAAAGAGAAACAGGAAATATCACTTGGTCTCAAGCAGACAGAAACCAATCCATGGGCAATCGCATCCCAGAAATACCCGGTTGGTACAATCGTAACTGCTAAGGTACAAAGCATTACTAACTTTGGCGCTTTTCTTGAAATCGAACCTGGTGTTGACGGGATGGTTCATATATCAGATCTGAGCTGGACAAGGAAATTCAGTCATCCAAGTGAGGCTCTTGAGAAGGATCATGAAGTACAGTGTGTTGTTCTTGAAGTTAATGAAGAAAAACGCAGAATATCTCTTGGTATTAAACAACTTTCAGAGGATCCATGGCTTAGAGCTATTCCGGACACTTATATTCCGGGCCATATTATTAAGGGTAAAGTTACTAAGATCACTAACTTCGGCGCTTTCGTAGAGCTTGAAAAAGACCTTGAAGGTTTGCTTCACATTTCTGAGCTTGCAGATCATAAGATCGAAAAGCCACAGGATATCGTTAAGGAAGGTGAAGAAGTTGAGGTTAAGATCCTTAAGGTTGACACTGAATCACGTAAGATCGGCTTGAGTTTGAGGCGTGCACAGTGGGCAGCTGAGGAACATGAAGGCGAAAAAACAGCTGAAAAACCGAAACCGGTTGCAAAACCTGAACGAATTGGGGTTCAGACGGTTCTTTCTGATCTTGATGTAAGTCAGATAACAAATAAAGACGCTGAAGAAGAAAAACCTGCCGAGGCTGAAGAAGCTGCTATCGAAGAGACTAAGGTTGAAGAGCCTGTCGATGAAGATAAGGCTGAAGCTGCTGTTGAAGAGACTAAGGTTGAAGAGCCTGTCGAAGAAGATAAGGCTGAAGCTGCTGTTGAAGAGGCTAAGGTTGAAGAGCCTGTCAAAGAAGATAAGGTTGAAGAATCGGCTGAAGAAGCTGTTGTCGAAGAGGCTAAGGTTGAAGAATCGGCTGAAGAAGCTGTTGTCGAAGAAGATAAGGCTGAAGAGCCTGTCGAAGAGGCTAAGGTTGAAGAGCCTGTCGAAGAAGATAAGGCTGAAGCTGAAGAAGCTCCGGCAGAATCAGACGACGGCGAAAAAGCATAGTTAAGGTGTGAATTATCGGCCTATAAGGGGCAGATTATTTATAATTAGTTACAAAACTGGGTGGTTAATTAACCACGGGGTGTATCTGACCGATACCACGACCGTTAAGGTTGATATGGTAGAAATCAGATATGCCCTTTGTTTTTTGCTGAGAGGCAATAATCAGGCAGGAGTGTGACTTATAGTTTTTGACATTACAATAAAAGAATACCTCAAAGAGATCGACGAGGCGAATCTTCTCACAAGAGAAGAAGAACAGGAATTAGGCAGACGTGTCATTAAAAATAATGACTTCGAGGCAAGAGAGCGACTTGTCAGGAGTAATTTGCGACTTGTGGTAAGCATTGCAAAGAAGTTCAGCAGAAGAGGAATGGGCCTGGGTGACTTAATAGAAGAAGGAAACCTGGGACTTATTAAGGCTGTCGACTATTTCGACCCATGTCATGGAACACGTTTCAGCACTTATGCAGCATGGTGGATCAAGCAGAGCATTAAGCGATCGCTGCTAACTAATCTTCAGCCTGTGCATGTGCCTACCTATATGGTTGCGTTAATCAATCAGTGGCGAGGAGTCCGTACGGATCTGACCAGTCAGTTAGGCAGAGTTCCTCAGCTTGAGGAGGTGGCAGCGGCGATGCAGCTTCCGATTAAAAAAGCGAAAATGGTCAACGAAATATTCAGTGCACTAAGTTCAGTGCGTGACAATTCGTTG
The DNA here is from genome assembly GCA_023135255.1 of Planctomycetota bacterium. Taxonomy (GTDB): domain Bacteria; phylum Planctomycetota; class Phycisphaerae; order Sedimentisphaerales; family Anaerobacaceae; genus JAGLTN01. Next base: position 2,645 of record JAGLTN010000334.1, on the reverse strand, counting down.
GGCGACAATTCTGAAGATGACCAGACGCTTGAATCTATTTTGGAAGATCGTAATTACGGCGGGCCTGGCGAGAAGATCGAAGCGCATGAGGAACAGCAGAAGGTGCTGCGTCTGATCGAAAAGATGGAACCCAGGGAAGCTGATATTTTGAAAATGCATTATGGTCTTGACGGCGGAAAACCTGTGCCGCTTAGAGATATTGGTGAGAAGATGGGACTTACCAGAGAGCGAATCCGTCAGTTGCTGCGAGGCAGTTTGACTAAACTTTACGAGTACATGGAAGATTAGAGGGTACCTTTAAAGCTGAGACAGAAGTTTTATCAGATTTTGAAACATGCCTTTTTTCTACGCAGAGGAAACAATTCTTATACATTTTGGTCTACCGGGATTTGATATTAATCAGACAGAGCGGACAATTTGGGGGTTGGGGATTGGTAATTTTGGCAGGTTTTTTGATGTTTTTAGTAGTTTTGGGCAAAATCGGTTTTCAAAAATTTGCCTTTTTTTGCCTTTTTTTCGGTTTTTTCCCTTTTTTTTGCTTTTTTTGTGAAAAATAACGGTTTTTGAGCAAAAATAACAGTGGGTAAATCGGGGTTTTGTGGATTTTTAGGGTTTAAACGGGGATTGTTTTGGGGATTTGGTGAAATTCGGGTGAATTTTTGTGCTCGGCAGAGATCTAAAGAGTATTAAAGCAGGTTTTTGGGCGAATCGGCAGGATTTTTTCAATTTTTGCCGGATTTTACGGTTTTTTTTGGTTTTTTACGGTTTTTTCAGAGAAATGACAAGAAATGATGAAAAATCACAAGAAATAACGAAAAATATCAAGAAATGACAGGAAATGACGAGAAATGACGAAAAATGACGAAAAATATCAGGAAATGATGAAAAATATCAGGAAATGACGAAAAATGTAAATTTGGGTTGCGGGAAATGGTGCTGTAATCGGCATAATCGTTACAGACGGAATTTTTTGGTGCAGATAAGCCTTGTGGACGGGCTGAGGGGGCTGGGTTTTTCGCATATGCGAAATTTGCGGCCGGGAAGGAAAGAGTGTTGGCCGTGGATTTTGCGGAGTAAAAGGGAAAACTTAAAGGAGGCAGGAAACCATGCGAATAAATCGCACGGCTAACTAACGTGAAGGAAAGTGGGAAAGGTGTGAAAAAGTTTAAAAAAGTGTGAAAGGTACGAAAAGCGCAAAGAAGAGATAAAAATTGTGGAGAAAGAGGCTGAATCCAGGGATGGTTGTGAAAAGAATACTTGATATTAGTAAATAGAGTTTGGTTTTTGTTTGTATCTTATGGCTGGGTAGAACAATTGCCTGCTGCTGATCGGCTATGATGGCACCTGGAAGCCTAAAAAGGGTTTAAAACTTTCTTGTATTCTTTTTGTAATTGTGGTATTTTGAAGCAAAAATAGAGGCCGCATTGAACAAAGGGGAAAAATGGCTAAAAATAAGGACCGAAGTTTTGACGATAAGGCCAAACTGAAAGCAGCTAATCAGCAATTAAAAGCAACCAACCAACAATTACAAGCAACTGAACAGCAGTTAAGAGCTGCCAATCAGCAACTTAAAGCCGATGAGCCACAAATGCGTAAAGAGGTAAAGGACTGGCGTGATTCATTCAATTCGTTAGAAGATGTGATGGTTTTGATTGGCACGGATTTTAAATTAGAGAGAGTTAACGTCAGTGCTTTGGAACTAATCGGGAAATCCGAGCAGGAAGTTATAGGCAGGAAATGTTATGAAATATTTCACGGCAGGAATACACCGGTTAATGAATGTCCGTTAGAAAAATCACTAAAGACCGGAAAGGTGGAATATCTGGAGCATTTTGAGGAAGGTTACGGCAAATATTTTTCTATAAAGTGCTCTCCGGTTTTTGATGAGAAAGGCAGAACTACAAGATTTGCCTGTTTTATGGGAGATATTACCGAGCTCAAGCAGACGGAGAAATCACTCGAAGCAACCAACCAACAGTTAAGAGCAACTGAACAGCAATTAAGAGCAGCCAATCAGCAGTTACGGGCAGATGAAGAGCAGCTTAAAAGAGTTAATTATGATATGAGTGAGCGTATCAAAGAGCTTAATTGTTTGTATGGTCTGTCAGAATTAATAGAGCGGTATAGCGTTGATACGGAGGAAGTTTTTAAGGGGCTGGTTGATTTGATACCACCAGCCTGGCAATATCCGGATATCACATGCGCCAGAATAGTATTAGGAAATAAGGAGTTTAAGACAACCGATTTTAAATCAACAAAATGGGTACAGTCAGCAGATATTAACGTGAGTGGACAAAAAGCAGGAGTAATTGAAGTTTGTCATCTTAAAGAGATGCCAACAATTGATGAAGGTCCTTTCCTTAATCAGGAAAGAAAGTTGATAGAGGCTATTGCTCATCGATTAGGAAAACTCACTGAGCATCGAAAAACAACTGAACAAATAAAAGCAGCAAATCAGCAATTGAGGGCTACTGAACAACAACTCAGGGGAGCAAATCAGCAATTGAAAGCGGAAGAACAACAACTAGAGGGTCTAAACCAGCAATTAAAGGCAAATGAAAAGGAACTTTGCCAAAGCAGAGCAAGATATAAAGCAATATTTGATTTTTCGATGAATGGAATCGCAGTTTACGAGGGAGTCAATA
>JAGLTN010000333.1 GCA_023135255.1 Planctomycetota bacterium | reverse complement strand
TTTCGTTTATGAAGAACTGCACTTTTCAAACATAAAATACCCCGCCGGCGATCCGGAAAATCCACAGGAAACAATCGTTATCACTAAGTACCTCGATGATATCGTTGACGGTTTTTTCACCGGCGTACACAAAGGAACAATTACTATCATCTCAGTCATAATTGTAATATGGGCAGCACTCGCTCTGCTCTCAACCATAGAACGCTCTTTCAATAACATATGGCACATAAGCAGAGGAAGAAATTTCCTGCACCGAACAATAAACTACTGGACAGTCATAACTCTCGGCCCACTGCTGATCGGCTCTGGAATTGCCATAACAACAAAATACGCAGCACTAAACCATCTCCAGGAAACCATCCTCTCAAATTTCGGCCCACTGTTTTTTTCATACGTTATTACAACAATAACGTTTTTCCTGCTCTACTTCGTCCTGCCTAATACAAAAGTAAACACAAAAGCTGCAATCTGTGGTGCAGCAGTTGCTGCCTTAGTATGGATCGCGCTAAAAGAAGGCTTCGGTTACTATGTCAAAGAAGTAAAGCCATACAGCTCCGTTTATGGTGCTATGGGAATGATTCCTCTTGTTGTTTTCTGGATTTATCTTAGCTGGCTAACCATCCTCTTTGGTTTGCAGCTTACCTACGCAACACAACATCTGAAAACTTTAGACGCCGCCGAAATTGCCACTGCTAAAAAAACCGAGGATTGCTTTATCGCAAATGACATAACCGCAATAAATATTATACGCGAAGTAGCAAATGCATTCGAACAAAACAAAGGCCCGATCGAACCAAACCAAATATGCTCAAGACTAAATCTACCCGCGGAATTCGCGGACAAAGTTTTTAATCTGCTGGTAAACAAAAACCTACTCGTAAAAAGTTCAGACCCAAAAATTGGCTACCTCCCCGCAAAGGCAACCGAACATATAATCCTGAGCGACATAGCCCAGGCCATAGACCAGTTCGGATTTGCCCAGGTAACAAATGATTACTCTGCCGAACTAACTCAAATTGCTCAGTCAAAGAAAGACCTGCTTTCAAAATATAACTTAAAGCAACTCCTCGATATCGATGCACCACCAAAAAAACAAGATGAGAACCAGCAAGCTTAATTTATTTTTCACTAAGCTAAAAACATCGCCGATGCACGCCAGATAAAATATACTCCAAAGAAAACCAGCGTCACCCCGCAAATCCCCAGCACTGTCTTCCTCAATTTCACCCCCATAAACTTAGACCCATGAAACCCCGCCAGGGATAATATCTGCAACCAAACACAATCACACAGCCAGTGAATTATCGCAAACATCACAAAGGCCCACACACCAAATTTACTCGCCGCCGTCGCCATAGCAAGCCCCACAGTAGCCCACCAAAGAAGAAAATAAGGATTGCCCGCCGTCAGCACAATCCCTGTCAATATCGGTCTGTGATTGCTCTTAACTCTCTGCTCCTCAGAAAGATTAGCTATAGAGACCTTTGTCTGATAAGCCATGAACAACAAAAGCGACCCACCCACCAAACCGATTACCATCTGTGTCACTTGCGATTTCAAAATAACATCCATCCCGCAAACAATCAGTATCATAAGCGGAAATTCAACTATCCCATGCCCCACCGCTATCAACAACCCCGCATATTTATTCTCCGCAGCCATCGATACCGTAGCCGCTGTCACAGGCCCAGGTTGCATCACTCCTGAAAA
>JAGLTN010000332.1 GCA_023135255.1 Planctomycetota bacterium | reverse complement strand
CGCGCAAAAAGCCGAAATTGCAAAAGCCAGGGCTGAGGTTAAAAAGGCCAAAGCCGAGGCCATCAGGGCGAGATTAGAAGCTGAAAAAGCCAAAAGAGATGCGGAAAAGAAAGCAGCTGAAGCTGAAAAGATAACAAAAGCAGCAGAAGCGAAGAAAGACAAGTCTAAAGTTCAAGAGCCTAAAAAATAAGCTGGAACAAAGAAAAAGTAGCTGATAGGGCTTTTCAAGCGAACAAAAATTACTATACTGCAGTAATGTAGACAGCTTATTTCCGGAATTGCGGAATATTTTCTGTTTTATAGCGGCAGTATATTATACCATTTATGGTAATAAATTTCCGCGAATAAATCCATAACTTCTTATTTTTGAGTTATTTACCCGCGGATAAACGGAAAAATTAATTGGGATTGGTATTAATTATTTTTTTTGGAGAGCGAAGTTCATGCATAACTCTAAGAGCAAGGAATTCTTATTTTTACCTGTTTTGTTATTTGCGATTCTGTTTGTTTTATTATTTTCCTTCGCTGGTGTTCGGGCTGATTCTGAAAATCTGTTTATAAAAGACAGCAATGTGATACTTAGTAATGGTCAGCAAAAACTTCAGGTTTCTATTCGTTGTCCGGAGTTTTATTTTGATAAAGTCAAATTTACGGATTGTATTGAGCCCTCAAAGATAGCCGGTGACATAGTTTCAGGTAAGATCGTTGAGGTGACATTTAAGCCTGTAAAGAAAGGTGCCGCTACACTCCAGGTGAAGCTGTTTCTGCAATGGTCCAAAGATGAAAAAATCCTTCGCAAATGGGCTCAGTATAAAATCGACAATGTCAAAGAGTCTTTGATTTGCAAAGAGGTTGTTCTTGACAGGTTAGCCAGTGATGGGATCATCAGTTTTTCAGATGGCAGATACCAAAGCCAACCTGCGTTTTTTAACGGTTTTTTTGTTGGTATCGAATTTCCCATTTCAACTGCAAAAATCGAAAACGGAAAGTTCAGACTTTCACATCAGCCGGGTATAATTGTAAAAGCCGGGGATGGTTATTTAAGCCGAAAAGCGGTATATGGTTTCGCTACGATTGGAAAAGAAAAACAAACTTTCAAAAAGTATATCGAATCGCATAGCCCGTTAGCTCGTAAAGGTTTGCATCTTAATTACAACAGCTGGTATACAGCCCCGATTCCTGTCGGTGAAAATTATACAGTTGAGCTGATGAAAGAATTTGAAGAAAATATGTATAAAGCTTATGGTGCGTATTTTGATAGTTTTTGTATTGATGCCGGTTGGTCAGATGTCTACAGCTTGTGGGGTATTAATAAAAAAATATATCCACAGGGGTTTGTGAATGTGCAAAAGGCTGCTGAGGTAATGAATTGCAAGCTTGGTTTATGGACGTCGCCGTCAGCCAGGTATGATTTTACATTGAATCCGAAATGGGCAATGGAAAACGGGTATGAGACGTTTACTATAGGCAGCAACGTTCCGGGTAAGAAAGAGCCGGATAGACTTTGCTCTCTGGCCGGTGATAAATATATGAATGCCTATAAGGATAATATTTCCAACCACATTGTAAAGTTTGGTATAGGCCAGTTAAAGCTTGATGGTTATTGGCCGACCGCCCCGGACGATTGCATGCCGGACGGGTATGTTGGCCGCGAACTTTCAAAGGAAAAGACCGCTGAAGGTGCGATCGAAGCCTTTAGGGG
>JAGLTN010000331.1 GCA_023135255.1 Planctomycetota bacterium | reverse complement strand
AGCGGGATCGTTGTGCAATGTCAGAACGACCGCAGTCAGCATAAAAATAAAGCTCAGGCGATGAAGATGCTCAAGGCTAAGCTTTATATGCAGGAAGAACTGAAACGCAATGCTGAGGTGGCGAAGCTTTATGGCAATAAGGGTGAGATTGCCTGGGGCAGTCAGATACGCAGTTATGTTATGCAGCCTTACCAGATGGTGAAGGACCACAGGACTGATTTTCAGACGGGTAATGTATCGGCGGTTATGGATGGTGAATTGGATAGCTTTATTGAAAGCTATCTTCGTTTCAGGGCTAAGAGTAAAAATAATAAATAGGAGCTTATACCGAAAGGGACGAAACATGAAGAATATGATCACTGTAAAAGTTAAGGCGAGAAAGGCTGACCCTTTGAAATGTGCTTGTGATGTGCTTTGTGTGGGAGTTTGGGCACAGGAGAAGCTTGATAAGTTTGCAAAACAGGTTGATGATGCTTTGGCAGGCGGGATTGGAAAGCTTATTGAACTGGGTGATTTTAAAGGTTCGGTTGCTACCAGTGCACTGCTTTATGGTAATGATGGTATACCAGCGAAGAGGGTTTTGCTGGTCGGGCTTGGTGAGAAGAAAAAAGCTAAGCTTGATACTGTTCGCGATGCAGCATCGCTGGCGAGCCTCAAGGCAGTTGAGATTAAGGCGGAGAATGTGTGCATGGCGATGCATTATTCTTTTGGCGGGAAATTTGATATTGCACAAGTGGCCCAGGCGACGGCTGAAGGAATTTATATGGGCAGCTATCGTTATGATGAATTTGTGGCTGAGGACAAAAAGGACGGCAGAGTGGATGAGGTTCTTTTTGAGGTGGTTGAGAGCGATTCGAATAAGCTCAGGAAAATGCGCAAAGGTGTGGACGGCGGTGTTGTGATCGGACAATCGCAGAGCCTTGCGAGAACGCTTTGCAACAGACCAGCTAATTATGTTTATCCGCAGGTATTTGCTGATGAGGCTAAGAAGCTGGCTAAGCAAACAGATGGTTTGAGTTGTACGGTTTTTGATGAGAAACAGTTAGAGGCTAAAAAGATGGGCGGGATCATTGCTGTTGGTAAAGGCTCGGTGAATAAGCCTCGGATGATAATCTTAAAATATAGCCCGAAGAACAAGGCTGCAGAGAAGCTTCCTACGGTTGGAATTATTGGTAAGGCTATTACTTTTGATTCCGGCGGTATAAGCTTAAAACCCGGTGCGGCGATGGATGAGATGAAGATGGATATGACAGGCGGGGCGGCAGTTTTGGGTGCTATGAAAGCGATTGCTGAGCTTAGGCTTGGTGTTAATGTTTATGGTGTTATCTGTGCAGCAGAGAATTCGCTTTCGGGTGAGAGTTACAGGCCTGGTGATATTATTACAACTTACAGCGGCAAAACTGTGGAGGTACTTAATACTGATGCTGAAGGTAGGATTGTGCTTTGCGACGGGATCGCTTATGCTAAAGAAATCGGTTGTGAGCCTATAATTGATATTGCTACTTTGACCGGTGCGTGCATGGTTGCCTTGGGTAAGCATAAGGCAAGTTTGATGAGTAACGATGCTAAGCTTATCAAGCAGCTGCAGGGAGCTTCGGTTAAAAGCGGTGAGGCTTTATGGCATATGCCTTGCGGCGATGAGTATGCAGAAGAGATAAAGAGCAAGATCGCAGATTTAAAAAATATTGGCAGCAAATGGGGCGGCAGTTGTACTGCGGGATCATTTTTGGGTGAATTTGCGGGCGAGACTAAGTGGGCGCATCTGGATATTGCGGGTAAGATGGATGCTTCTGAACCTATGAAGAAAATAATGTCGGCTGGTTCGTTGGGATTTGGCGTAAGACTTTTTGTTGCGTTTATCGATGGGCTGGCGAAAAAGAAATAACAGAAGTTTGATTTTAGTTTTAGTAAGGCTTAAGACATGATAAGTAAAAAAATAGATATCGACAGAATTGAGAAGGCGGTAAAGGAAATACTGTTGGCGATAGGTGAAGATACCGACAGGGATGGGCTGCAGGAGACTCCTATAAGAGTTGCGAGGATGTATAAAGAGCTTTTTTCCGGTATGAGAGAGAATCCCCAAAAGCATATAAAAAGTGTATTCTCTGAAAAATGTGAAGAGATCGTTTTGTTGAAAGATATACCGTTTTATAGTACATGCGAGCACCATTTGATGCCTTTTATCGGTTCTGCGCATGTTGCGTATTTGCCTTGTGAGAAGGTTCTTGGGGTTAGCAAGATAGCCCGGATCGTTGATAGTTTTGCAAAACGTTTGCAGATACAGGAAAGGCTTACAAGTCAGGTCGCTGATTTTATTATGGATAATCTTCAGCCTCAAGGCGTTGCGGTTGTTATGGAAGCTTCGCACAGTTGTATAACAATAAGGGGTGTGCAAAAACCTGGGGCTATCATGGTGACATCTGCTTTGAGAGGGATATTCAAGAAAGATATCAGAAGTCGAAATGAAGTATTGTCTTTAATGCATAAAAGCACTTAATTAAGGAGCCCCAGTGCAAAAGTTAGCCAGAGATGTTCGGTTCTCTATTAATCCTTTTCTGGATGACGATGTTGTCGGCTTTAACAGCTTTGCATCTAAGCCGGCGGGGGATGGGTTGGCTTTGTTTTTTGAACTTGCGGTTGCTATTGTAGGCGATGTCGATGAGCAGACCGGTTTTGTTGTAAACGTTGTCGAAATTGACAGGCAGGTTAGGGAGCATGTTGTTGATATTTTTTCAGAGGTGATAAGACAGGAGTATCGTGCGGGCAGGCATATTGATTATGCACAGATTATTCAGCTGTTGGTAAAAAGCAGAGATGTTCTGGTCGGTAAGTTCGGCAGAGCGATATTGAGCGATCTTACTTTGAAGCTGAATCCTTTCAGGAAGATAGTTATAGATTCGAGAGATTTGGAGATGGTTTATTTTAGTGAAAAATTCGAATTTGCAGCGATGCATAAGCTCTGGAACAACGATTTC
>JAGLTN010000330.1 GCA_023135255.1 Planctomycetota bacterium | reverse complement strand
TTACTCCTCAAAGCTTGATGCTGCCGGTATACATTCTTGATGTTATCTGTGAAGACGACAAGGGTGCCGTCGCTATGGAACTTTATATGCCAGCAATGACATCGCCTCTGCAGACTACAATCATATCACCTGCACCCGATACTGTGCTTGAATACACTGAATCGATAGCTTTCTCTGGCGATGCAATTGGAGGAACGCCGCCTTACACTTACCAGTGGGAATCCGACGTAGATGGTTTGCTCTCAACAGAAGCAAATTTTGCGACATCTTCTCTTAGTGTACGCTCTGTGGGCAACTCCTGCGTTTGCGAAATTTTGCCTCACACAATCTCCCTGATTATAACCGATGCATACGGTTATGAAGCCACAGAATATGTCAAGGTAACTGTAGATGGACTATGCTCGGATGTTGACCATAACGGCCGTGTAGATTTTAAAGATTTAGCACAAATCGCATTAGGCTGGATGAATCAACCTGGTGATAACAGCTACGAGAAAAAACTGGACTTCAACAAGGACAGTCTGATAGATAATAACGATCTCTGCGTTTTCGCAAGTGAATGGCTACAGATGCCTGGTGTTATGGTGGGGCACTGGGCCCTTGATGACGGTGATGGAAATACTGCTGTTGACACTGGTACAGGAGGCAATGCCTGCACACTGTCAGGCGATGCGAACTGGGTGCTGAATGACCCCAATCGTGGAATATGTCTCGACCTTGACGGCAACGGCGATTATGCTAAGACCGCTGATTCGACAACCGCGTTGAATTTTGCTCCGAATTCTTTCTCGATTTCAGCCTGGATAAACCCGAGAACTGTCACTGGCAGCTGGAGAACTATTGCAGAGTATGACCGCTACGATGTCAGCAGCGGTACTAATTGGTTTGGCATCTGGCTGAGCAGTACAGGTAAATTCCACTTCAGGGTAGGATTGGATACTAAAGACTCGCTACAAACACTTTCCGCCGACAAGTGGTCTTTAGTGACCGCTACTTACGAAGCCTCGACCGGAGAAATGAAACTCTACATTAACGGTCAATATGATTCTTCAGGAACACATAATAGCAGCAACTTTAGTTCCGGCTCCAATTCGAAACTGACGATTGGGACCCGTGGCACCGAAGATGATGAATATTTCGACGGAAAAATCGATGACGTCAGAATTTACAATGTTACGTTAGATGCCGAAGCAATACTGAACTTGTTCAATGAGTAGTTGAACAAGTTCTTTTTCCGGCTCTAAGAGGTTTATGTTTTTTTAGGGTTTTGATAGATTTTCTTCTGCTTGTGGTCTGCAAAGATATGCGGGCTGAAGTGTTTTAGCGTCGGCGAATTGGTTTTGGCAGGCTTTGCGGAATCCGAGGCTGTGGAGTTTTTCAGCGGAGGGATACCAGAATTTTTCATCCATGATCTTAATGTTATCAGTACTGTAATCGTCGTTGTAATAGACCAGCCCTTCGCCGAGCAGCCAGATGGTTTGCTGGTTATCGAACTTTTCTACGAACTCTTTTGATGTCATAAGGCAGTCGTCGAGAATCTTTTCCCAGCCTTTGGGGGT
>JAGLTN010000033.1 GCA_023135255.1 Planctomycetota bacterium | reverse complement strand
CAACCGGATACAACAACTTTGTCACCGTAGGCTTTCCAGGATTAGTCGGCTCTGTGACATGTATGAACGACAAACAAATTGCTCTCGGCGAAATGGGCGGAGGAGGCGAGGGCAGCTGGGACGGAACCCCAATGACATTTCTAATGAGAAAAGCTGTCGAAGAAGCGGACCACCTACAGCAAGCTGTTGATATTTTCAAAAACTCAAAAAGAACCTGCGAATATTATTATGTGATCTCAGATGGTAAGATACCAGACGGCAGAGCTTTGGCATGTACAAGTGAAAAATTCGACGTCTTAAAACCAAATCAAAGCCACCCGCAACTGCCGCATGCTATCGAAGATGTAGTTCTCATGAGTGCCGGTGACAGATACGAACACCTCGCAACATTAGTAAAAGAAAAATTCGGCAAAATCGACGTCGACTACGCTCTCGACCTGATGAACAGACCTGTAGCAATGAAAAGCTGTCTGCACAGAGTTCTCTTCTCACCGCAGGATTTAAAACTCTGGGTCTCCAACGCCGTCATGCCGGAAGAAACCGAGCAATACGCCGCCTGCTATCAGCCTTACTACGAATACGACTTTAAAAAATTGCTGACAATGATATCAGATGCCACCCCGGCAGGCATTGAAAATGTCCCCGTATACATAAAGAAAGACATCGCCGCAACACAGCAACCCGCTCAGCCAAAAATTCCCGATGTAATCGCAACCGTATCAAGCAGCATAAAAAGACGCTATCCCGTTTCCACCAACAGCCGCACCCAGCAATTGCTCTCACCATACCGTTTCAAAACTGATGCGTTCGAATACAAAATGAAATTTCAAATACATACCCCGGCTTACGACATCTTTGAAATATCATTCCCTTCAGCTTTCAAAAGCGATATAGAACAAAACAACACTGTCTACTGTGAATACTTCCGAGCAAAAGGAGGTCAGAAAAGAGCATCGGTAATTCTGCTCGACATCCTCGAAGGATCACTGACTGTCTCAAGACTGATCGCCCACAGCCTGGCAAGCAGCGGCATTGATGGTTGCATTATGACACTGCCCCATTACGGCCCAAGAAGAATGCCAGATGATAATCTTATCGAATTCATGAAAGATCCGAATGTGTTCATAACTTCCGTACAACAAGCAGTCATGGACGTAAGAAGAACCGCACGCTGGATCGAAAGTCAACCACAGGTCGACAAAAATCGCATCGGACTTTGCGGCACAAGCCTCGGCGGATACATAGCCGCCTTATCCGGCGGAGTTGACGGCGGGTTTAACAAAATCGCTCTGATCCTCGCCGGGGCAGATATGCCCACAGTACTGACCACCAACGCAAGAGAAGTCAAAGACATAAAAGAACAACTCGCCCTGATGAACCTCACTGGTGAAAAACTATCCGCTCTGCTCGAACCAATTGAGCCTTTAACATTTGCCGACAGACTAAAAAAATCCAGGATTTTAATGATTAACGGCTCACAAGACACAATCGTTCCGCCCGCATGTGCCGAAAAGCTCGCAAAAGCAACCGGAGCCGAAATTTGCTGGTTTAATACCAGTCATTATGGGATGTCGAAATATCTCTTGGCGGCTCTTGGTAAGGTAAATGCCCATTTTAGCGGTGATAAATGGTAAAATCGCCAAATCCTCCTAAAAGTAGCAACGAATAGTGCCGATAAAAAATTACTGGATTAAATTTAGCTAAGTATTTACTATCTAAGCGATTTGTTATTTGCTTTATAGAGGAAAATTAAAGATGTCGTCAAATTATCGCAAGCTCACTGTTGAAGAAATTAAGGCATTAGAAAACAATGGCTGCTCATGCCAAAACTGGGACAACATTAAAGTTGACCCTGCATTCGATTGCTCAAGAATTAAAACCACTAACTTTTCAGGCGATGTAACTCTCGGCAGATTCGATAAAAACATACAATTTGATGGCGGCATAGTCAGACCAACAGGTATCAAAAATGCTGCTATCCATAACTGTCAAATTCACAACAACGTATACATAAACAACGTGCGAAATTACATCGCAAACTACATAATCGAAGATGACGTTATTATAGAAAACATAGACCTGCTCACCGTCGAAGGACAAAGCTCCTTCGGCAACGGAACCGAAGTTGTCGTCCTGAACGAAACAGGCGGCAGAGAAATTCCCATTTACGACAGACTCACCGCACAGATCGCATACATTATCGCTTTCTACCGTCACCGAACCACACTGATAAAAAACCTACAGAAAATGATAACTGACTACACAGCCTCGGTAACATCTGACATGGGCACGGTCGCTAAAAATGCAAAGCTGATAAACTGTCGTATCATTAAAAACCTCAGGATCGGCCAAGACTGCACCATTGAAGGCGCAAGCAGACTTGAGAACGGCTCATTGAACAGCTGTCCCGCAGACCCAATATACATAGGACACGACGTAATAGCAAAAGACTTCATCGTCGCAAGCGGCTCAAAAATAAGCGACGGAGTCCTGATCGCAGAATGCTTCGTTGGCCAGGGCTGTGAACTATCGAAACAATACTCCGCTGAAAATTCAGTCTTCTTCGCAAACTATGCGGGCTTCCACGGAGAGGCATGCGCTATCTTCGCAGGACCCTATACCGTTACTCATCACAAATCAACGCTGTTGATCGCAGGTCTGTTCTCCTTCCTCAACGCAGGCAGCGGTTCAAACCAGAGCAACCATATGTACAAACTTGGACCTATACATCAAGGGGTCATAGAAAGAGGCTCAAAAACAACTTCCGATTCTTACATACTCTGGCCCGCAAAAGTAGGAGCCTTCACCGTAGTTATGGGAAGACACTACCGCAACTCAGATACCTCCGATTTGCCCTTCTCATACATGATCGAAAGTGAAGATGAAAGTATACTCGTACCAGGCGTAAACCTGCGAAGCGTAGGAACCATCCGTGACGCAAGAAAATGGCCAAAACGTGACAAACGAAAAGACGCTGACAAACTCGATTGCATAAATTTCAACCTGCTCAGTCCATACACCATCCAGAAAATGCTAAACGGCAAAGCATTACTTCAAAAGCTTGCAAAAACCTCAGGCCACACAAGCGATTACTTCACCTACCACAGCGTAAAGATAAAAAATTCATCCCTGTACAAAGGAATAGACCTCTAGCAAATGGGCATAAACAAATTCCTCGGCAACTCACTAATAAAAATACTCGAAGAGATACC
>JAGLTN010000329.1 GCA_023135255.1 Planctomycetota bacterium | reverse complement strand
ATCGCAAGCATTCTTGACTTTGACCCATTTTTTGAAGACATGCTCACGATATTTTCACAAGCCGCTAAAATATCCGCAAAAAATAATATCTTCTGGGAAATAAATGAGCTTAATGGTGACAAACTTTCAGACCAATACAAACGAAGCTGGCATAAAGTATACGAAGTCGCCCTTGATGAAAATGTTGGTCTGGTTTTTGGTTCTGATGCCCACAAGATCGAAGATATAGGCAAAACCACTTTCAGCCAAAGAATACTTCGTAAATTGCCCGCCAATTGTCTTCTCAATCCAGGTGACATGGGGATTATAAATGATTAAATCCAATATAATACTTATAGGTATGCCCGGCGTCGGCAAAAGCACTGTCGGTGTTCTGCTCGCAAAAGCATTAGGACGATATTTCCTTGATACAGATGTCCATATCCAGGCCCTCGAAAATCAAACACTGCAAAGCATCCTTGACGAAAAGGGCAAAGAAGATTTCTGCAACATGGAGCAAGAGCAAATTATGCGCATCGATGCCCAAAATGCCGTAATTGCAACGGGAGGCTCAGCGGTCTATAGCTCTAAAGCTATGGATCATTTATCTGCCGATGGAATCATAATACATCTTGACCTGGACTACGAATCGATTGAAAAAAGAATCACCAATCTTTCAACAAGAGGCGTCGTAAAAGAAAAACACCAAAGCCTCAAAGACCTCTACGGCAAGCGTCAGCCAATTTACCTCGAATATGCCCTGATAACCATCGATTGCGCAGACAAAAATCAGGACCAGATAGTAACCGAGATCATCGAACGTTTAAACGATAAAGACTAACGCTGTACCCCGGCAATGTCACCTTACCTTTGAACGCCGAAAAGCTGCTTTCTTTTATCTCCACATCACCCTCACGACCCGGATCATTGTAGGCCATCGGATCAGGATTTTCTATTCGCCACAGCTTACCGGTGCCTGTTAGTTCCACAGCCTTGGTATTCAACATAACTTCACAACTTTCGCCAAGCGGATTCACCAACGCGACAGTCAATGCTTTTTTATCTTCCGTCCACGCAGCACAAATATCTATAGGCTTAAAATCACCAGTTATCTCTACCGGCACCTTACCAAAATGCTTCCGATACATCACCATGGGAAGTCCTATCGTCGCAAAACACGCATCAGTTTTATTAGTCTTTATCGCACCAATAACATTAACAGTCTGTGCATAAGTTGCCATCTCGATAATATCAGAATTATTAAAGAAAGCATGAAATCCCGCTGCTATCCCCAAAGCATCCTTCATGAAATATCGTGTCCCCAGGTTGCCATAAAGGTAAGGCCCATACCAGTAGCCCCATTCATCCATTGCGATCCTGATATCTTTCTCTGCGAGTCCGTCGATTTCCTGTCGATATTTTCTATGCTCATCAGCGATCCAGTTAATCACCCATACCAATTTATTAACATGCTCAGCAACATTATCAACTGACTCTCTAACATAACAATGCTCGCTCATAAGTGTTGTATAGTCGCCGCTTTTTATCAGCATCTCTTTCGACCAGTCACCTGTCCAGCCTACGGTAATTATTTTTATCGAATCATCCTCAGCCAGCATCGCTTTGGCGCAGGCATTGTGCTTGGCTGGGTATTTGTCTATTGGAATATTACCCACCTGCCACCAGCCGTACATTTCATTGCCGATACCCCACCATTTAATATTGAAAGGCTCCGGGTATCCCATCTGGGCTCGCAGCTTCCCCATCGGCGTATCAACACCGCCATTGCAATACTGCACTTCCTCAGCCACATCTTCAACAGTGTTACCTGTGCCGCTATCAACGATCAACAAAGGCTCAGCATCCAATACCCGGCACAGTTCGATAAACTCATTTATCCCCATCTCATTGTTTTCGATCTTACCGGGCCCCGAACCATGTCCCGGTGCCCTTTTATCCCTGTCGCAAACTCTCGGCTTCCATTTATATCCACCAACAAAACATCCGCCAGGCCAGCGATAAACAGGAGCATTAAGCTCTTTCAAAAGTGCTATAGTATCGGCCCGAAAACCTTTAATATTATCCGCGGGCATCAATGAAACAGTCCCGATAGTAAAACTGCCTGAACCTTTTGCGGATATCTCAAGTGTGCCGTTAGAAGTAGTTTTACCGGCTTTAAAACTCAATGGATATTTTACATATTCGGCTGTAACTTTTTTAATACTGACAGTTTGGCGGTCTTTCTTCGATGTCCCACAGCCGAGTGTGATATCCACAGGCCCGGAAAAACCATCAGCAGATAAGATCACATACCCTGTGTAATTGTTACCCTTAACAAGACCAAGCTCTTGCTGGTATATACCACAGCCGATCTGGCTGTTTAAACTGACCTTAACGCCGTTGCGTCCAACAAAAGATTTTTCACCAGCACCGCTGATACAGCCGGTAACACCCTTCAATTGCCATACTGACTTCCTGCTGCAGGCAGGATGGAAAAATTTCCTGTCGAACACCATCTCCGCCCATATCCCGCCGTCAATACATCTGCCCACATGTTCAATAAATTGACCATAAATATAATCACTGATAGGCTCTTTAGTTTTATCTGCCTCTATATCAGCAGTAAAATTCCCAGCCCAAACAGCTGCCGTCAACATTAAAAATACGACAACTGTAAATACACCTCGGCGATTAAACATAAAAATTCCTTAACTATTGCTCTCAATAGTATTTCAACTCAAGCTTATAAAGATTAATGCTATGCCCCGGCATTGTCAGCTTATTACTTATTCCGCTGACTTTTTGTTCACTTATTTTTACGGCGTCTTCCCTGCCGGGCTCGTTATAATCATTTAAATCACCTTTCACCTGCCATAACAAACCATTGCCCTTAAGCTGTTTACCTTTAATGTTTATCTTAGCAGTATTTGCTTCATCTGAAAAATTCACAGCCGCGATGGTAAGATATTTGCCGTCTTCTGTCATAGCCGCTACAATATCCGTCAACCCCTGCTGGCCTTTAATCTCAACCGGAATAGTTCCAAAATGTTTGCGATACATCATCAAAGGAAGTGCTGTGGTAGCAAACGCAGCTTCAGTTTTGTTAGTCTTAATACAACCAATAACATTAACTGTCTGCGCGTAATTGGCCATATAGAACAGATCTGAGTTTCTTATCATCTCATTGAGACCAACTGCGATCCCCAATGCATCTTTAAGCCTGTACCTGACACCAAGCTCACCATAAAGATGTGGTCCATACCAGTAATTCCACTCATCCAAAGCGATCTTCATATCCCTCTTGGCAACAGCAGGCATCTCTTTGCGGTATTTGCGGTGGTGTCTTACTTTGTTTGCCACACTGCTTCTCATCGGTTCAACATGAGCGAGAATGGATTCAAAATCTCCCCAGCAATAAAAGTGTTCGCTGATATAATCCATATTATCCAGGCACTTTTCGAGCATTCCCTTAGTCCAGTCACCGGTTCCCTGGTCATACCATCCGCCGGCATCGCCGACAGCGACCAGGATAATATCGTTATCAATTTTTCGCATAGCTTTGGCAAAGCGGTTATGTTTTATAACATAGTGATTCAGGTGCATGTGTCCAAGTTGCCATTGCCCGTACATCTCATTGCCTATACACCATAATTTAACATCATAAGGCTTCTTATTTCCCATCTCCGCTCGCCACTTACCCATCAAAGTATCCGCAGAACCATTAGTATACTCAACCTCCTGGGCCGCTGAAAACGCGTCACCAAAGCCATTATTCACAGCTATCATAGGCTCAGTATTAATCTCTCTGCAGAACGTAAT
>JAGLTN010000328.1 GCA_023135255.1 Planctomycetota bacterium | reverse complement strand
CCCCTTGCTAACTGAAGATTCTTTCCGCATTTACCCAGAAATGGCCTTACTAAAGCTCCCCTTAATCCGATTGTAATTCTATTTTCTGGTAACCAACTAGTCAACAATTGAACCAGCCAGATCGGAAGTATATATCTAATTTGATATATTATTTGCTTAATAACAACCATATTTATCTTTCCAAATATAAATTTATCTTGTTTTATATAGTCGATCTGGTCGAAATTGGCGTCTGTTCGATGCTGTCCAACATCTCTTGATACCGGTTTTTTTCCTGAGTTGTAATCGGTTGATATCTCCTTGCTATAAGTTTTGTTTTCATGCCTACGCCAAACATTACAGCGGTAATAGCAAACTTAATATATTGCTGCAACCAGTAAAGAATAGCTTTTTTCAGGTTTGTTTTTTTAAGGCGTTCAAAAATAAACTTTGCCGTGCTTTTTCTTGCTATAAATTGTTTTCTCAAATTAAACTCGCACCCGAGAACATAAAAATAGTAAGGTTCTACTATATTGGAAAACTTGCTCGTCTCATAGCTATTTAACCAAAGTTCAAAGTCTTCAGCGAAAAGGTTAGTCTCATTATAAGCGTTTCGCTGATACCAGTCTTTTCTGGCCATGATCGATGGGTGGCACAAGCTGAAAAAACGCATCGGTTTTTTACAGATATCTTGGTGTTCGGTTGGCATTATGCTTACACCAAGAGGGATTCTGTTTTCATTCAAATATAATATGCTTGTACCAACAACATCAACATCACTGTGTGCTTGCAGGAATTCGACTTGCTTCTGAATTCTAATCGGCGAACAGATATCATCGGCATCCATCCTCATAATATATTCGCCTTGTGCTAATTTAACGATCTGGTTTAATCTAGCAGGCAGTTTCTTGTTCTTTCCATCACTAATTACTCTTACTCGTGAATCATTGATAGACTTGGCAATTTCTAAACTGCTATCGCTTGAACCATCGTCAACTAAAAGTAATTCCCAATTTGTATATGTCTGGGCAAAGATAGATCTGATAGCATCCAATAAAGTATTCTGGCTATTCAAAAACGGTATTCCTATTGTTACTAAAACTTCTGACATGATCATCTCACCTGTCTTAATAATTAAATTTCATCCTGATACGTCTGGTAAATTCTTTCTTTTCCACCACAGTAACCTTTTCTTTGGGAATCTACAATTTGCATAAGACAGCTTTGATGCAATTATACTTCAGATTAGTGGTCAATAATTTTGTTGATATACATTAGAAAAACATCCGCTTGTTTTTTTATCGTGAACTCAACCTTAACCCTCTCTTGAGCTATAAGGCCCATTTTACGTCGAATTGAAGGCGACCGCAATCTTAGCAGTGATTCAGCTGCTGCATTAAAATCTCCCTTCTCCACAAGGATACCGTCAATATCATTGCGAATCAATTCAGGAATTCCACCCACTCGTGTTGCAATGACCGGCTTACCCAGTGCCATTGCCTCCAATATAGAACGAGGTAATCCCTCTGTGTTGCTTGTGAGCATCATAACATCGGCCTGTTTCATAATTGCGAGAACATCATTTCGCCATCCCAGGAAAAATATCCTGTCCTGAATTTTTAATTCATTACATAGTGATATAAGTTGATTTTTATAATCAGCGGACAGGTTATTGGGAACATCCCCACAAATCCACAGTATTATGTCCAAACCTTTTTCAGCCAGTTTGGCAACTGCTTTAATGGCGACTACATGCGCTTTAAGCGGCAGTAACGTAGCAGGCATGACTACCTTTAATTCCGCATCGGCACGGGGCAAATCACAGGCCGGTACAATATTAGCAACACTGTCTATGTCAATACCATTATATGCCACAACCAGTCTATCTTTAGCCCATGAATATTTTTCAAAAAATTTCAGGCACTGTGAATTATTTCCAGCTATCATTCCCACTCGTTTCCAGTCCCTTATGCAATACCATTTGAGAGATTTTATTTCAGTGCGAATGAATTGGATGGTTGGAACGGTATCGCCGACAGCTCTCCCTGCACAGAACATCCCTTTTTCAGAATTAAGCCAAATCGCATCAGGGTTAAGACGCTTCAATTTTTGTCTAAGGGCTTTTATAAGCCTTAATATCTCACCCGATGCAGCCAGTATTTTAAATGCTCGACCAATGCTGCTGCCGCCTATAACAATGTCATCTTTCTTTGGAAGTACAACGTCGTGGTTAATACCATTTTTTGTTAATTCATCCAGATATTCAGAGCAGGAACCATAAGCATCAAGTACAGTAACATCACAATTGTTCCTAAGCTCATTTATAAGCGCAATTGTACTCTTATTTGAACCGCCAAAATGGGTTACGAACTCAAAGAACACTATAGATTTCCGCTTATTCATAATACACATCCTCTGTTGTCTCTAAATCCATCTCGCCAGTGTTAACTACTGGGATTTTATCAGATATTAGATATATCAGTGAAATCGGAATTAAACCCTTAAACAGGATGACTGCCGCAATATTTGATCCGTCATGAGTAAGCAAAAGAAATGATAGAATCAAAAAAAATGGAGCTACCAGGAGCCTTGTGTCACCAACTGAAAGTCCGCTTACTCCTTTTCTTATCTTGCCAACAAAATACCCCCAAACACAGAAGGCTATAGGAATACCAAAAACACCAAAATTAAGCATAGCTTCGCCAGCAAGGGCATAGATATAGGTTGACCGAACATGGAAATTCAAATATCCTCTATAATCACCTGGGCCTTTTAGCATTTCAGTACCCGCAAAAACTTTCCCAGCATCTTCGGGCTTTCCCGGCCATAAAACGCGAGGTACGAATGGTACGATCGAACTGGGATACGTTGACCCATATCGATAACGATAATGCCATGGCTTCTCGGTCAACACAAAGATTTGAGCAGCATGCAGGTCTGAACGACTCAAATCACCAATTAAAAGACCTTCAAATGTTCGTTTTGATTGGTATTCAAAACTCTCTAATGTACCTTGTCCGCCAAATAATTCAAACACTTGGGAACCGAGACTCTTGTAAAAACCATATAGGTACATAAAAAACAGTAA
>JAGLTN010000327.1 GCA_023135255.1 Planctomycetota bacterium | reverse complement strand
TGCCAGAGTGTTTTCTTTACCGAGCATCTGAACCGAATCAAATATAGGCGGGCTTACCGTGTTGCCGCAAATCGCAACCCTTAAAGGCTGAGCTACCTTACCAAGGCCCACCTGCTTTTCCTGGGCCAGGCCTCGAAGCATATTTTCGATTCCTTCCTCGGTAAATTCTGCCATCTCACTGAGCTTTTCACCGACTGTTTTCAATATCTCCAGCCCGTCAGCTTTCATCAGAACCTTTTTCACTGCCTTTTCATCGTATTCTATTTCGTCATTTTCAAAGAACAAGAACCTGCTCTTTTTCTCAACATCTTCGAAGCCTCTCGCGCCGGCATTGATTTTTAAAAGTTTAGCTAAAAGCTCATCATTGCCGTCAAGTACCGGAGAATTAACTTCTTTGAGATATATCTTAAAATACCCCAGCAGTTTATCCTCACTGACCATCCGCATGTGTTCAGTATTGAACGAAACAAGTTTTTTTCGGTCGAACAAACTGTTGGATTTTGCAAGCCTGGTAATATCAAATTTTGCGATAAGTTCATCAACCGTCATAACTTCCTGTTTATCGCCGGTGCTCCAACCCAAAAGCGCCAAAAAATTCACCATAGTTTCCGGCAAATAACCGTTCCTGGAAAAATCAACAACATTGATCTCCGGCAGCTTAATCCCCATATACTCTGCAATAGCATCTATAACAGGCATGTCCGGCACGGTTTTGCCCTTAAGGAATGATTGCATATCTTCAGAGGAAATTTTTACTGTCTGAGCAAGCTTTTCAAGATCGATATCAGCATTGGCCTTGATGGCGGTTTTCAAAGCCTTAGGCCTTTCACGTTTGGATAATTTACCACCAGTTTCACTCACCGTAACCGACATGTGTGCGTATTGCGGCACTGTGAACCCCAATGCCTTCTGCAGACACTGATGCAAAGGAGTATTCATCAAGTGCTCCTGACCCCTGCAAACATGCGTAACACCCATCAACTCATCGTCGATAACTACCGCGAAATGGTAGGTCGGGAAACCATCAGATTTTTGAATAATAAAATCGCTCAGTTCAGAGGGGTCAAAAGTAACTGTCCCTCTGACAATATCTTCGATTACAATAGGTTTGTCCTGCGGCAGAGCAAATCGAACCGTTACAGGCCTGCCTTCATTGCGAGCCTTTTGTGCATCAGCCTCACTGGCTAACGTTTCAGGCCTGCGATAAATAAAACCTTTCTTCTGAGCCTCTGCCTGTGCACGTTTTGCTTTCAATTGTTCTGTAGTATCAAAACAATAATACGCTTTTCCATCAGCCAGCAACTGATCCAGGTATTTTTTATAAATATCAAGCCTTTGCGACTGCAAATAAGGCCCATTAGGCCCATCAACTCCGGGCCCTTCGTCCCATTCGATACCCAACCACTTCAAATCATCAATTACCTGCTGCATCGCAGTAGGCGTATTGCGCTTCATATCCGTGTCTTCTATTCTCAAAATGAACTTGCCGCCCGAATGTTTTGCCAACAACCAGTTAAATAGTGCTGTCCTGGCTCCGCCGATATGAAGATAACCCGTCGGTGAAGGCGCAAATCTTGTTACTATCATTAGTTATAACTCCAGGTAAATTTCAGTTTATAAACACTTAAACATACCGCTAAACCCACATAATGTCAATACTCAAAAGCCTTTAAACACAAATTGCCAACATCAGCAACTCACCAGTAAATATAAATTGCTCAATGCCTCAAATTTGATAAAATAACTCGCTGTGAAATTATTTTTTATAATATATCGAGGCTAAACAGTGGAAAATAACGAAAACAGCAACGAAGAATCGGTTTCTTTGGACTTTGTCCGAACAATAGTAGATGATGACTGTAAGACAGGCAAATGGGATTCCAGGGTAATTACCCGATTTCCACCCGAGCCTAACGGCTTCCTGCATATCGGCCACGCTAAAAGCATCTGTCTAAATTTCGGAATCGCATCAGAGTTTAAGGGCCAATGCAATCTCAGATTCGACGATACAAACCCCACAAAAGAAGAACAACAATATGTCGATTCGATTATCGAAGACATCAAATGGTTAGGATGGAACTGGGACGACAACCTCTTCTTCGCCTCCGACTATTTCCAGCAAATGTACGACTACGCGGCCCAGCTCATCAAAAAGGGCAAAGCCTACGTCTGTGACCTTACCGCTGACCAAACAAGAGATTACCGCGGCACACTAACCCAGCCCGGCAAAGAAAGCCCATATAGAAACCGCTCCGTTGAGGAGAACCTCGACCTTTTCGAAAAAATGAAAGCAGGTGATTTCCCCGACGGCTCTAAAACCCTCAAAGCAAAGATCGATATGGCGTCGGCCAATTTCAATATGCGTGACCCCGTCATGTACCGAATAATGAAAGCAACTCACCACCGTACAGCCGATGATTGGTGCATATATCCGATGTACGACTGGGCGCATGGCATCGAAGATTCACTCGAAAAAATCACCCATTCCATCTGCACACTCGAATTCGAAAACCACCGATCATTGTACGATTGGTTCCTCGATGAATTAGGCATTTACCACCCCCAACAGATTGAATTTGCCCGACTGAATCTGACATATACAGTAATGAGCAAACGCAAACTGCTAAGACTCGTCCATGACAAATTGGTCAATGGCTGGGACGATCCGCGTATGCCTACTATTTCAGGAATGAGACGCAGAGGCTTCAGCGCCGAGGCCATCCGAGATTTCTGCAAGGTCATAGGCGTAAACAAGTTCAACAGCACGATCGATTTTGCTCTGCTCGAACATTGCCTGCGAAAGGACCTCAACAAAACAAGCCCGCGCGTGATGGCCGTCTTGAACCCGGTAAAACTCGTAATAGACAACTATCCCGAGGACCAGATAGATTTGCTCGATGCGATCAACAACCCCGAAGATGAATCCGCTGGCACGAGAAAAGTTCCCTTCACAAAAGAGCTCTACATCGAAGCAGACGATTTCATGGAAGAACCAGTCAAAAAATTCTTCCGCCTTGCACCGGGCAGAGAAGTTCGCCTCCGCTATGCCTACTTCGTAACCTGCACCGA
>JAGLTN010000326.1 GCA_023135255.1 Planctomycetota bacterium | reverse complement strand
AGAGAATTGCCAGATTGGGCCTTTCCAGAGAACGCTATCGCCGTCAATTTCATCAACTCTCCAGTAATAGGTTTTCATCAGTTCCAATGCGCCTGTCTCATAAGTTACACCTGCCTGTTCACCCTTGTAGCATGGTGAATTAACATCTGCATTTTTAACCTCAATGCGGTCGTCGCTGAAGTAAACCTGATGATCAACTGCGTCCTGACCTGGTCTCCAACTAAGAGTAACGCCAGCCAATGCTACTTCTTCAGCCCCATTTGCCGGATCTGGATTTGCTGCTGGTTTAAAGCGGTCACCAACAAACAACCTGACTTCCTCTTCAGCAAGTGCCCGGCTGTAGATTCTGAAGTCATCCATCTTACCTTTGAAGCAGTCCCAAGTTGATGCTTCGGCTGCTGTTCTGCTGAAAATCTTGAACACATTTATATTAGCCATTGAGTCATTTGGATCTGTACCTGGGTTACTAACAACCTCGCCATCAAAGTAAAGTTTCTTAATTCCGGCTGATTCGTCATATGTCAGTGCAAAGTGATGCCATTCACCTACCGCGGCAACGTCGCCGTAGCCCCACCACCAGTTAATTGTTTCGTTACCTGTTTCGTTACCTGCTCTGTAAGCTACATACCAATCGAGAATCTCGTTCGTGTTCGGGTCTTTTTTCGGATAAGGTGTAGCTTTTATTATCAGGTCATCGCTTGTGTTACTGCCGGTGAAGAAACCACCACCAGTAGAAGTAGGTGTCAACTGTCCCCACCATGCGAATGTTGCTTTCGTGCTTATTGTTGAGAAAACTTCTGGCGGAACAACGACGTTCATTGCCGTCCATTGACCAGTCTCCTGCAGGCAACCGCCAACAGCACCTTCTGTATCCCATTCGGGTGTTGCTGCACCACTAACAACGGTATCAAAACCGTAACCTGATGAGTCAGCCACATTAACATCGGAAGTCTCATCAAATTTATACCATACAATCGGCCCAAGATTATAAGTCGTAAAGCTCCATACGTCACCTTTAATAGTTGTCGTGGCGGTAACTTCATCAATACGCCAATAGTACATCGTATTATAATCAAAATCTACAAAAGCATATTTTGGACGTCCCCTGTTATCTAAGAATTCAGCTGATGACGTTGTTGCATTATTTACCGCATCGTAATCGGTCCCTAAATAAATATCATGTGATTCTGCGCTGTCACCTGGGGTCCATTCAAGGTAAATAGCATAATCATCATCTACATTGATCGCCCCATCCGCAGGTATCGGTGCTGTAGCTTTTTCAACAGCTAAGCTATTAGCAACTAAAAGGAAAAACATAATAAAAAATGAAAAAAGAATTGTTTTTTTATTCATCACACTTACCTCTCATAAAAAAATAACAATATCTAAAAGCAAGCTGAAAATATATACCACCCTCACAGCTAGCTTATCGCTATAAAAAACTTTATAAACCTCACTGATGAAAAATTTATCCACAATAAATCGAAAACACAATACATCATTATATCCCCAAAAGAGTGTTTTGTCAACAAAAAAATAACTTCCCTGCTATAGCAAGACATAACATACATTAAAAATGCCTTACCATTCAAAAACAGTTAATACATCTCCCCTCTGAAAAGCGGGCCTCTTATTCGATATAAAATAAAAAAGGACCCGGATTTTGGTCCGGGCCCTGGTGTTACTGCTTAAAAAGCAGATTGAATCTGTTTTAGCCTTTAATTAAGGCCAAAGATCCTCAACCAGCCATTCGCTTGCAAGAATCGAGTAATCTGCAAAGTCAATTATTGCGTCATCATTGATGTCACCTTCAGGTGAATCACTCAGCCAGTTGTTAGTTACATAAGTCAGGTCGTCATAGTTAACAACGCAGTCTTCTGTGATATCAGCTTCAAGTGAGCTTTCAGACAGAACACATTTAGCAGGATACAGTGCGATATCATCGATGTAGATTATATCCCATTTGCTTGAACTCATGCCCAGGTTTGTGCCGTCACCAAGTCCTATTTCCATATAGCTTACATTGTTAAGGTCAACACCTGCTGCTGCGATCTCCGGAAGAGATACATTGATTTCATTCCAACCTTCAGCAAGAGTATTAACATCTGTAACGACAACATTAGCATCTGTCGTGCCGTCACCGACTGTAACGAACAGAGGCAGACCAAAGTTATCTGCATCGCCATAGTAGTGGATAGTAAGCATTCTAACGCCATTTACAGTCCAGTCCTGCGAAGGGCTGAACGACCTGCTGGTTATCGTGTAATATGGAGAATAAGGCACCTGGTGTCTGAGTCTCATTGAGTTAACAGGACTTATACACGGATCATTCATGAGTAATCTCTGCATATCACCCAAACCGAGCTTATCTGTCCATACAGCTGTGACGTCGTTGCCTTCATTATCATAGCTTTCGAAGTCTTCTACCATAATGTATGGGATACTTGAGAAGCTCCACACATTGCCTTTCCAGAGGGCATCATCGATATCAACTTCATCAACTCGCCAGTAGTAAGTTTTCATTAATTCTAATGTTCCGGGATCATAAGATGTTTCTGCCTGCTGACCCTGATAACATGGTGAATTAACATCCGCATCTCTAACTTCAATATAATTATCGCTGAAGTAAACTTGATGTGAAACCGCACCTTGACCAGGCTCCCAGCTAAGTGTTGTCCCTGTCAATGCGAGACCTTCTTCTCCATCTTCAGGAGAGGGACGTTTAGCTGTTTTAAAGTAATCGCCGACAAGTAAAGAAACTTCTTCTTCCATAAGCGAGCGTGGATATATTCTGAAGTCATCCATCTTGCCGTGGAAGCTGTCCCAACTCGCTCCACCAACAGCAGATACACTGAATATGCAGAAATTTTCCATCCCAGCCAATGAATCAGTTGGAAGTACCTGATTACTGCTATAATTTGCAATAAGCTGGCCATTGACGTAAAGATTCTTTGTTCCAGCCACTGCGTCAAATGTCATTGCAATGTGCCCCCATTCGTCTCTTTCGCCAAGAGTGTCGTCAAAATCGCTCCACCACGCATAAGTGGTGGAAGTACCGAGGTTACAGTATAATGTGATACCAGGATAAACGCCAGTGCCTTGCTTATATGGCCTTGCGAATGCAAGATTAGTACCGCCTGCATTAGCACCAGTGAAGAAGCCACCAGTCCACAAACTATCATCGCTAAGTTCTGTAAGCTGCACCCAGAAAGCAAATGTTGCCTGTTGGTCGATCATTGGAAGAACACCCGTCGGAACAGGAATATAAAGGTTATTGCCGGTAATATGATTGTTTAAACAACCGCCGTCAGCTCCTTCGCTATCCCAGCTCTCGCTGGTTATTCCGGTAGCAGTAGCATCATAACCATTGCCCGATGAGTCAGCCACATTAACATCGGAAGTCTCATCAAATTTGTACCAGATAAGCGCGCCATCGATATTTGGTATTCTAAAATCAAAGCTCCAGACATCACCCTTCCATACATCAACGTCATTAACTTCGTCAACACGCCAATAGTATATTCCTGATGAAATATTTGGCGAATATTCAGTGGCAATTTGATTGCCCACGTATTCTGCCGATATATTAGTTGCATTATTGACATCATTAAAATCTGTGCCGAGGTAAACATCATGGCTTGCAGCGTACAAACCAGCTTGCCATTGCAAAGTTAATGTCTCAGTTGCCCCCAATGCAACAATTGAACCATCCGAAGGAGATGGTATTTTAGCTATTTCAAAGTATCCGTTGCTAAAATCAGCAACATCCTGTGCTGTAAGCGCATGGTCGTAAATTCTAAAATCATCCATTTTGCCGTGGAAGCTGTCCCAGTATCCTGAACCTGCAGAGTTTGCGTGGAAGATATTGAACGCATCAATGCCGGCAACCGTATCACCAGCGACAGTATTGCTATCAACAATAAGCCCACCATTACAGTAAACCTTTCTGGTTCCATCTGCTGCGTCAAATACCACTGCGAAATGATTCCATTTATCTGTTACGAGGTCATTATAGCCACTCCACCAGTAAGTCTCGGATGAACCAATGCTGAAAATTGATGAGAACCTGGCATAATCATCAAGCTGATATGGTCTTGCCCAGGCAACTTTAGTTTCGCTCGAATCTGTTCCGGTAAACCAACCACCTGTATGCAGACCACCGGAGGAAGGTTCCATAGGCATTACCCAGAATGCAAATGTCCCCTGCTGATCCATAGTTGAGAAAACGTTTGCATCAACAGGAATAAAAAGATTGTTATTAGCGATATAATTGTTTAAACAACCGCCGACAGCACCTTCAGTCTCCCAACTCCCGGTGGTTATCCCGGTAGCAGTAGCATCAAAACCATTGCCCGAGGAGTCCGCTACAGTTGTACCTGAAGTTTCATCAAATTTGTACCAGGCACGAATATCCGCACTTGCTACCGACGCTACCAAAGTAATCAGCAACAGTGAAATTAACATTTTCTTCATCATCTTTTCTCCTTAATAATCTTATAAAATTGCTGCATATTTTTCAAAATACAAAAACTTAAAACGCCATTCAAGGGATAAACGCTTTTATTCACCTATATAAACTATTTTGACTATAAATTGAAAGAGCTATCTAATTCGATAGCTCCTTCAATTTGCTTCAGCTCATATTAATCTTATTTTTTTCTGCGGATCAATGCAATG
>JAGLTN010000325.1 GCA_023135255.1 Planctomycetota bacterium | reverse complement strand
TGCTTGCTGAAAAGACGTTTCACTGTTAATATGTCATCTATGAAACTTGAGGGAAAGACTGCTGTTATAACCGGCTCAAGTGGCCAGCTCGGCTCGCAGATCGCTTTGGCTCTGGCCCGCGCCGGCTGTAATTGTATATGTCACTATCACAACGATCAAACTACTGTTCAAAACCTTACAGGAAAAATAACCGACATAGGCCAAAAAGCTCTCGCCGTCAAAGCAGACCTGACATCAGATAAGCAGATAGATAAAATGTTCAGCCAGATCGCCGATTTTGCCAAACCGGATATATTGATAAATTCAGCTTCGATTTTTGCCCGCAAGCCCTTAAAAGACATCACCTCCGAAGACGCGCGAAAAATGCTGGATATAAATTTAACCGCTGCAATCATCCTAAGCAGAAAATTCGTCGAACTCACCAACGCAGGCAAAATAATCAATATCTCCGACGTCGCGGCGATTAGACCCTGGGCTGATTATGTCCTCTACAGTGCAAGCAAAGCAGGCTTAAACGCCGCTACAAAAGCAATGGCAAAAGAGCTGGCTCCGGATTTCTGCGTAAATGCAATTGCACTGGGAATCGTCAATTGGCCAAAAAACATTAGCGAAGATGAAAAAAAACGACAGCTTGCTTTTATCCCCGCTTCAAGACTGCCAAAGCCAAATGAAATAACACAAGCCATTATCTTCCTGCTGAAAAACGATTATATAACCGGACAGATATTAAATGTAGATGGAGGCAGGTGTATTTAGGAAACCTATAGTTTTACTTTTTTTTAAGGGCTAAGAAATGAAACTAAACTGGGCAAACCGAATTACAATTCTAAGAATTCTGCTGATAGCGCCTTTTATAATCGCCATGCTGAGAATCAACGACACTGCCCTTTCGATCAACATGAGATATCTGCTAAGATACGTCGCAACTGCGATCTTCATGATAATGGCCATTAGTGACGGCATCGACGGCTGCATCGCAAGAAAAACACACACAGTAACAAGGTTAGGTTCGTTTCTCGACCCCACAGCAGATAAACTCCTCATGACAAGCGCTTGCATCCTTCTGGCATCGACAAAGGCGCACGTCGTTGGTTTTAAACTCGATACCGCGATCGCGGTTTTAATAATCGGAAAAGATATTTTTTTATTGCTCGGTTTTTTAATAATGTATTTTATCACGTTCAGAGTAAAAATAATCCCTGTTTTCATTGGAAAGATTTCAACCGCCTCACAGCTCATAATGGTCGCAGGAACCCTCATGGCACCTGAAATAGCGAAGATCGTACCCGGTTGGATATGGATTCTAAAATTTATCTGGTGGACCGCGGCAATAACAGCCATTTTTACAACTCTTATTTACATTCGTAACGGAAGTCGCTATATTGCAGAATATGAACAGAGTCCAACTTAGTAATCTAAGACATTATTAGTATTGTAAGAAAGAGAAAAATGCAGTTTAGTGAAATTCCTGAAGTTCTTCAAGACCTGAAAAAAGGCAAAATGGTAGTTCTCGTAGATGCCGAAGACAGGGAAAACGAGGGAGACCTGGTATGCGCAGCAGAGTTTACAACACCCGAAATAACTAATTTCATGGCCAACCACGCAAGGGGTCTGACATGTTTAGCTCTTTCCGGTGATTTATGCGACAAGCTGGGTTTATACCCGCAAAGCATAAATAACACATCCCAGTTCCACACAGCCTTTACAGTCAGCGTCGATGCCGCCAACGGCATTACCACCGGTATCAGTGCTGCCGACAGGGCGCATACTATTCAAACTGCAATAAAAGACAGCGCAAAACCATCCGACCTGGCAAGACCAGGACACATCTTCCCGATTCGAGCAGTCCCGGGCGGAGTGCTCGTAAGAGCCGGCCAAACCGAAGGCTCGGTAGACCTGATGAGGCTGGCGGGGTTAAAACACGCTGGCGTAATATGCGAAATTATGAACAAAGACGGCTCAATGGCAAGAGTGCCGCAACTACTGAAATTCTGCGAAAAACACGATATAAAAATAGTCTCGATAGAAAAACTTATCGAATATCGTATCCAAAACGAACGACAGGTCGAAAGAATAACAAGCGTTCACCTGCCCACAGACTATGGCGATTTCACCATGATAGGTTATCAAAGCATAACCTCAGCTGAACCCCATCTGGCACTGTGCAAAGGCGGCGTTGGTCAGCTCGACGAAAATGGCAAACCAATACTCCACGAAGAGGCTGTGCTGGTAAGGGTACACTCCGAATGTATGACCGGCGATTTGTTCCGATCACAGCGATGCGAGTGCGGCTCACAGCTGAAAACCGCTATGCAAATGATCGAAAAAGTCGGCAAAGGAGCAATAGTATACCTCAGACAGGAAGGCAGAGGTATCGGAATGGCTGCAAAATTAAAAGCATACAAGCTCCAGGAACAAGGCATAGATACCATAGACGCAAACCTTGAACTTGGTTTCAGTGCTGACAAAAGGGATTACGGCATAGGTGCACAGATACTCCGCGACCTCGGACTTAAGAATATAAAAATACTGACCAACAACCCCAAAAAGGTCAGCAGGCTCGAAGTTT
>JAGLTN010000324.1 GCA_023135255.1 Planctomycetota bacterium | reverse complement strand
CATAATCGTTACAGACGGAATTTTTTGGTGCGGATAGGCCTTGTGGTGGGTCAGGTTTTACGCATATGCGAAATTTGCGGCTCTTTATGGTGATTAAATATGTTTTACCATGAAGATCATGAAGGACGTGAAGAAAAAAGTGTTAACCACTGATTGCGTGGGTTGCGCGGATTTAAAAGGAAGAAAAGACGGAAATTGTGAAATGTGGCCGCGAAGGGTTAGATTCCTGGGTAGAAGAAAGGCTTTAAAAATTTATCCCGCAAAGGCGCAAAGGCGCTAAGGAAAGATAAGAAAAGGTTTTTTTCTTGTTTTTTATTTGGTTGGGGATATAATGGCTTTGGAATTTTAGCTTTGATTAGCAGGATGTGGGAAATAAATGGGAAAATGAGGTTTCTGACAACTTTAATTAGCCCCCTGTATCGAACTGCTAAAAGACCAGACACAAACAAGTTGTGATACTAAGATGGAGAGCTTCGTTTAGAGAGCTATAATTACTGTTAGAAGTTAGGGGAAATTTTAATAAGGAATTGAGGATAATGAAAACGCTTCCTACAACAGTGCCTACTGGAGAACAGCTTGCATTAATTGCAAATCCAAGATCAGGAGTGCAGCTTATTAGAGGTGCCGCAGGTTCTGGCAAAACCACTACTGCTTTGTTAATGTTACATCACCTAAGTGACTTTTATTTGAGTAGGAAAAGAAGGCATGGGCTTCCAGATGATATTAATGTGCTTGTCATTACTTTTAACAAAACCTTAAGAGGGTATATAAATGATTTAGCACAAAACCAGATACGATCTTCTGCAGAACTCAATCTAAATGTGTTAACATTTGCAAAGTGGGCTAAAGATTTTTTACCTGGCCTAGATATATCAGCGGATTCATGTTCAAGGAAAATAGCCGCTTTGTCAAATAATATGCCTCTGCAAGCTGATTTTATTCAGAAGGAGATAGATTACTTACTGGGCAGGTTTAAGGCAGAAGATTTGCCCGAATACTTAACTTGTAGAAGGGACGGCAGGGGAACATCCCCCAGAATGGATCAAGCTTTGCGTCAAAGGTTACTCGATGAAGTTGTTCGTCCATATATTGATTGGAAACAGCAGAAAGGCGTATCCGATTGGAACGATCTTGCTATTACTCTTTTAGATGAAACCCCCAGTATCAAATATGATATTGTCATAGCAGATGAAGCCCAGGATTTTTCAGCCAATCAAATCAGAGCAATGATGCATTTTACTGCTGATCCTTCTTCTGTAGTTTTTGTCCTTGATGCTGCTCAACGAATTTATCCTAGAGGCTTTCGATGGGGCGAGGCTGGGATAACGATACGACAAAACCAAAGCCATCGATTGTCCGAAAACCACCGAAATACTCAGCAGATTTGTAAATTTGCAGCGCCATTAATTGAAGGTCTTGAAATTGGTGACGATGGAACACTTCCTGATCTTAATTCATGCAAGAGAACTGGCCCGATTCCGTTGGTAATAAAGGGGCGATATGCTGATCAGATGAAATACGTTATTGAGTATATTAAATCCTATATTGATTTAAAAAATGAGTCCGTAGCTTTCCTAAAACCCTATGGAGGGGAATGGTTTCGATATACTATTGAGCAGTTAAATAACAATTCTTTGGCATTTGTCAAAATTACAAAAATGGGAAATTGGCCTACAGGGTCAGAAAACATAGCTTTATCAACTATGCATTCTGCAAAGGGTCTTGAATTTGATCATGTCTTTATACTTGGCCTAAATGATGAAGTTACTCCTTGTGGTTCAGAATCAGGGGATTCCGACCTAGAAAACCTTCGAAGAATGCTTGCAATGTCAATCACCAGAGCCAGAAAGTCTGTAATAGTTGGATATTTGCCCGAAGATACATCTAAACTTATATCATATTTGGACTCTGATACTTATCAGGAGGTTTTATTGTGACAATAAGTGATATGATTGAGGAACGTGAAATAAAGGAAATCCTCCATTTCACAACTAATAAGGGAATAACAGGGATATTGTCTTTGCAATCAGTCCTATCTTGCAAACTTCTTCCAGAAGAAAAATACTTGGAACATATTCTTAAAATTAATTGTCCAGACAGAAGTCGTGATATAGATTGGCTTGATTATGTGAATCTATCTATTAGCTCTATAAATAAACGGCTATTTGATATTTCAAAAGACAAGTGGCATTCACACATGGATGGGTGGTGGTGCGTCCTTTCTCTTTCTCCCGAGATATTAACTCATTCTGGCGTAGTTTTTTGCACAACTAACAATGCTTACAATAGCGTTGTCAAGAGAGGGGAAGGGGTAGCAGGACTTAAGGAATTGTTTGCTGATAAAGTTATAGAATACGAAAGTCGAACTTTAGCAACTCGTAGAATCTCAACACCTTCAAATCAGCCGACAAGTTCACAAGCAGAAGTTCTTTATCCTCAAAAACTTTCTCTTGAATACCTCCAGTGTATTTATGTAAAAGAATCAGATGATGCGTCTGCGATTGAAAGCCAATTTAGCTTGTATCCTGACGGTTATGTAGTAGAATGCATAGAGAAGCCGGAACTGTTTTTATAAAAAGGAATAGACTAATAATGTCTAAAAAAGATTCAATAAGAAGGGCAATGCTTTGGGCGGCCTATGGGGATGCTCTTGGTTTTATCACAGAATTATGCTCCAAATCTGGTCTTTCGAGAAGAACTGGAGGGGTAACTCATGTCAGCGAGTTGATACCTTGGAAGCGAAAGATAGGCGGGAAATTTGGGATTCAAGTTGAATTACGAAAAGGCTGTTATTCAGACGACACACAATTGCGTTTAGCTACATGCAGGTCGATAATGGGAGATGGTCATTTTGACGTTGAGACTTTTTCAAAAGTAGAGTTGCCCGTATGGCTTTCCTATGCTTTGGGTGCTGGTGTTGGAAGTAAAGTTGCTGCGGAATCTTTAAAGAAAAACAGCATTCAATGGAATTCTAATTTTTTTAAAACAAACTACTCTCAGTATATTAATGGTGGAGGCAATGGTGCGGCCATGAGAATTCAGCCTCATGTATTAAGTGCCCCTGATGACAAAAAAATAGAAACTATTTTGAAGGATGTTATTAGAAATACTATAACAACCCATGGTCACACTAGAGCCGTTATTGGTTCAGTATTCCATGCTCTTATTCTTTATAAAGTTCAAAAAACTGGCAAAATAGCCGGCCCTGAAACTTGGCTGGAAACAATTGATATTCTCAAGGATATTCCCAATATAGTTGAATCGGATGAGAAATTGGGACAGTTTTGGCTACCTCACTGGGAGAATGAAGCCAAGCAATCATTCAAAGAAGCTATTAATAAATCTGCTGATGAGTTGGTTTCGGATATTCGTATTATTCAAGGCAATTTAAATGGAATAAAATCAAACACTAATGATTACTCAGAACTCGTAAAAAAGATTGGATGCTTTGATAAGAGTTCTATGGGGTCTGCTCCTAAGACAGCACTCTTGGCGGCCTATTTAAGTTATTGTTTTCAAAATAATCCACATGAAGGTATTGTTGAGAGTGTCAATTTGTTGGGAAGTGACACAGATACAATAGCAACAATGGCTGGAGCTATTTTGGGTTTAATAACAGAATATGATCCTCCTGAAGAAGTCATGGATTTCGAGTACATCAATAGCCAGTCCGACAGACTCTATCAACTGAGCCAAAGTCATGAAACAGAAAACAATTGCTATCCAGACTTATTGTTTTGGCGACCTCCTTTGACGCAAATAGATACGATTGGTAAATATAAAAATGAAATAGTTTTGATGGGATTTGGAAAGGTTGTCCAGTCAGAAATAGCTGGCAAGAATAACGGCAAGTATCCCTATACTTGGCAATGGTTAGACTTAGAGTTTGGGCAGACCATTATTGCTAAAACACGAGAAAAACTTGAATTAATTGATGAAAAGTCACTGCCAATAAAATCGTCAGGTAAGAGAATGAACATGACAATGAAAACAAAATCTTTACACAAAACTTCCAACGCTTCACTTACATATCCAAAACAAAAAAACCTATGGGATGATCAAGGAAATACGGACGATAATAACTCAGGAGAGATAACTCTGGATCAAGCAACTGGTGTCTGTATAAAATCAAAATTTGATGAGCAAATTGTAGGAAAAATGTTAATGGGGTTTGTAAAACAGAAACATGGCATTGAGAAGTCTATTGCTTTTGCAGCAATTATAGCTAAAGCTAAGCAGGCCCGTATGAAGTTTGGGGATAATTAAAGCTATCCGGCCATAAAATACCAAAAGGCGGAATCATTTAGTAAAAGCGATTGGCTTTGCAATATTTCCAGATTTCATTTTAATAACCTTTTTTGAAAGGGCTGAGATATGAAAAAAAATGTAATTTTATTTGTTATTTTGTTGGTGTTCGCTTCTCTTTTGCAGGGGTCGACTGTGGCCGTGCAGGTAAAGGAAGTTACGCTTTTTAAGAACGGTCTGGGGTATTTCGTATGCGAGGTTACACCGCCTGACAACGAAGCATCATTTAATATCACACCTGCTGCTGCGGCGACGCATGGCACATTCTGGCTGTCTTATTCAGATGATGTAAAGCTGCAAAGCTTAATCGCCAGAAAAACCGAGTTTGAAGAAAAAATTCAAGCTGTCAATATCCCCGAATTACTCAAAGCCAACGTCGGCAAAAAGGTTTGGCTTGTGTTCGATAAAGATGAACGAGTAAAATGCACCATAAAATATTTCGCGGAAGACCGCGTCCGCCCGCAGCCCGATGTTTATGCCGTCGGCGGCGGGAGCAACGATCACCCAAATTATAGGCAAAACGGCGACCTGATGATTATCGAAAAGGATAGCGGCGAAATGTGCCTTAATCCCTCTTCGGTAAAGAGAGTAGAATTCATAGGCGAGGCCGCGGAAAAAACCTATACCGAGAAAGTAAAACGCTACCAGTTAGAAGTAAAGCTGGCTTCGCCGGCTTCGGGGCAAAAGCTTATCCTAAGCCAGCTATCAAAGGGTATTACATGGGCGCCGAGCTACATCGTTGATATTACCGACCCGGAGAAAGCCCTGATCTCGGCTAAGGCAGAAATCATCAATGAGGCCTGCGACCTCAACGATGTTACTGTGCAGTTAGTTACCGGCTATCCGCATTTGCAGTTCGCTAATATTGTAAGCCCGATGTCGCTGAAAGAAAATCTTGCGCAGTTTTTGTCGTCGCTCGTAAGAGGCGAAAGTGAACGCGGTAATGTCAGCGGCCCGATGTCAAATATAATGTATCAAGCAGATCGATCGGGAGTGATGCCGGAGGTGATGCCTGCTTATGGTGTTGCTGCTACAGGCAAGACCGCTGAGGATCTTTTTTTCTATCCTATCGAGAAGATACAGCTTGCAAAGGGCGAGGTGGGCTATTTTCCGCTATTTACCGAATCTGTTTCATATAAGCACATTTACAAATGGGATATTCCCGACTACCTCAATAAGGAAGACCGCTATGGGCAGCGACGCAGAGGGGAACAATCCAAGGGAACGGAAGAGGAAGTATGGCACTGTGTAAGGCTTGAGAACACAAGCAAAATACCATGGACGACCGCACCGGCTCAGACCATCAAGGATGGTTTAATTATTGGACAGGATACGTTAAATTATACCCCATCCGAGGGTAAATCCACTTTGCGCATCACGCAGGCAATCAATGTAAAGGCTGAGCAGGTAGAGATGGAAATAGACAGGAAACGCGAGGCGGCACGCTTTTACGGCAGTTCTTATGACCTTGTAACAGTTGAGGGGAAACTGGCGGTTACTAATATGCAGTTCAAGGCGGCGATGTTGGAAATTACCAAAAACATCTCCGGCGAGATTAAAACATCTGAGCCTGAAGCGGCTGTTGAGAAATTAGCAAAGGGGCTGAAGCAGATGAATACATCGCTAAAGCTTACCTGGACTATCGACCTTGAGCCCGGCGAACACAAAGAACTTGAATATACGTACGAAGTTTACGTCAGGAGATAAGAATTATAGAAGTGTGGGAAATAAATGGGAAAATGAAGTTTTCTGGTAGCTTTAATTGGCCCCCGCGGAATCATTTAGTAAAAGCGATTGGCTTTGCAATATTTCCAGTTTGTTTTGGGGGATTGGGAGTTGGATGGTAGAAAACCCTGCGACGGGTCGCAGGGCTAATCTTTGGGGATTTAAGGAATAGAAAAAATGGATCCCCGCATTCGCGAGGATGACAAAAATGAGTGGGGGAAAGTGTTGGCGGTGTGAACCCCCTCTAAAGAGGGGGCTAAACTCAGTGACGTTAGGGGGTCGGAATACGTTTTTGGGTTGTGGTAAGTGGGTTTTGGGGGGAATCCTTAAATTTGAGTAGATTTTGCTGGTGTTTTCTCATTATTTATGGTATCATATGCCGTATATGTGATTTTGTGTTTTTTGTGGAAGGTGTGATGTTATGAAGAATAGTGTTCGTTTTGTTATTTCGGCATGTCTCGTTCTTTGCTTCGCGGGGGTTGCTTTTTCACTTGAGCCTGATGTGGATTGGCCTGAGATATTTGATCCTGATCGATTGTTGACGTTTAACATGGAATTGACTGAGGCTGACTGGCAGACTGTTATTAATGATGAAACCCTGGATATTGAAAAACCTGCATGGTTCTGGGCTGATGATGATGAGGATCAGAAGATATATGTTTCTGTCAGGCGTAAATCCGGCGACCCGATCCCATCTATTTTGGGGGGCAGCGATGTAAAGATAAGCCTTAAGATAGATATCAATGAATATTTCTGTGATGATCCTATGGATCCCGATTATCCGGGGCATCCCAATGCTGTAAGCGAGTGGCATGGGATGAAAAAATTCAGTCTGGAAAATGGTGATGATAATAATGTTCT
Source organism: Planctomycetota bacterium (assembly GCA_023135255.1). Taxonomy (GTDB): domain Bacteria; phylum Planctomycetota; class Phycisphaerae; order Sedimentisphaerales; family Anaerobacaceae; genus JAGLTN01. Next base: position 8,367 of record JAGLTN010000324.1, on the reverse strand, counting down.
GACAGAAGGGCTTTCCGCTAATATGCATACGCTTGCTTCTTGTGCAGAGGGGTATGGCCATGATGCGTGGCGTACGAACTGGGTTAAGCTTTATGTCAATGGTGAGTATAGAGGGGTTTATGTAAATGCAGAGCATCTGGATAAAACTTTTCTTATTCACAGAGATGTGTATGTCTGGCATGAGACGTGGCTTTATCAGTATCGCGGTGAATATGATTTTTCGCTTGAGATAGGGGACGATGATAATCCTCGCAGTCCGGTGGTAAATGATTTGAATTTTTTGCCTTTAGCATATGAAAAGAGTAATTCGCCTTTGCATCCTGATGGCGGGCTGGTCGCTGCTCCTGTCGGCGCGGCTTTGGTGCAGATACTCAATGAAAAAATAAATATGCAGAGTATGCTTTCGATGGCAGCGGTGAATGCTTTTGTTGCTAATCCTGATTCTCTTTTCAGCCATCAGCGGAATTCTCATTTTCTGGATTTTAATCCGCTTAACCCGTCGGAGACTCGTAAGAGATATTATTACCCATGGGATATTGATGCGGCAATGCAGAAACCTGATTTTGATATTTACGGCGGCGACGGACCTACGGAATATCAGACGATGATACTTGGCAATGCGGTCTTTCGAGCTTGGTATGACCAGATAATGACGGATTTGATCAATAGTGTATTTACAGAGGCAAACATCTCAGCATTGATAGACAGAATCGAACCTGCGATAAGCCAGGCTTTGGCAGACGATCCTTATAACAAATTTGGTGCGATGACATTAGCGGCAGTGCAGGAAGAATTTGACGGTGCCAGAGCGTGGTATATTGAGCGTCTTGCAAATGTTCGTTCGCAACTTGGGATCCCTGAGCCTGATGCAGATGGTGACGGGGTGGCTGACAGTATTGATAATTGTCCGTTTACTGCTAATGTGAACCAGGAAGATGCGGATGGTGACGACATCGGCGATGCGTGTGACAGATGTGATGGCGGTTGCTTATGCGATGATGTGGATTTGTATTTGAGCGGGCATCTGGATTTTTCTGATTTTGCTTTGCTCGGCGATGGCTGGCAAAACAGCGGTGCGAATCTTGTCGGCGATATAAATGGTGATGAGTCTGTTGATATTGATGATCTGAAGATACTGGCTGATTACTGGCTTGATTATTGCAATTAATGCGGATTTTTCAGCTTGTTAAAGGCAGGGCGTTTGTAACGCGGACGACTTCCTGATATGTGGTTATTCCTTGTCGCACTTTTCTCAGGCCGGATTGGAAAAGTGTGCTCATTCCTTCTTTTCTGGCTTGGGCGTTGATCTCGCTTGAGTCTCTCCTGTCGATAGTCATTTGTCGGATGCTTTGTGAGAAAGTCAGCATTTCGGTAATAGCTGTTCTGCCGAGATAGCCTGTGAAATGACATTTGGAGCATCCTTTGCCGTGATAAAACGATTCTATTTTATTGCTGTGGGTTATCGATTTGACAGCTGTTTTGATTTCGTCGGGGGCGTCGCAGGATTCTTTGCAGTGCGGGCAAATCATTCTTACAAGCCTTTGTGCTAAAATGGCATTGATCGATGAAGCGGTAAGGAAAGGTTCGACGCCCATGTCCAGGAGTCTGGTTATTGCTGAGGCTGCGTCATTAGTATGAAGCGTGCTGAAAACGAGATGGCCTGTTAAGGCGGTTCTTATCGCGGTTTCTGCGGTTTCAAAATCGCGGATCTCACCGACGAGCATGATATCCGGGTCGTGGCGGAGCATCGAGCGCAATGCGCGGGCAAATGTGAAACCTATCTCGCTGTGGGTCTGCATCTGCATAAGGCCTTTCATTTCATATTCGATAGGGTCCTCGATTGTGATTATCTTGCGGTTGGAATCTTTGAGCATGTGCATACAGGTATATAGGGTAGTGGTTTTTCCGGAGCCGGTGGGGCCTGTGACGAGTATTATGCCGTGTGGTCTGTCAATGAGCTTCTTTATCGCGGAGACTGTTTTTTGCTCCATGCCTAAAGAGCTGAGCTGCATTATCAATTTACTTTGGGGCAGGATACGAATGTTGATGGCTTCGCCGAACCTTGTGGGAAGTATTGATATTCGAAGGTCGAATCTTTCACCACCAAGATTAACCTGCGATCGTCCATCCTGCGGGAGTCTCTTTTCAGCGATATCCAAACCTGAAAAGATCTTAACCCTGCTGGTGATCCCTTCCTTAAAGAACCTTGCAGATTGGGGCAGGGGGGCATTCTGCAAAATCCCATCAATCCTGTATCTGGCTCGGAGTTCATCTTCGTAAGGCTCGATATGAATATCGGTAGCGCCGGCTTTTATCGCGTCCGCCAATATCTGGTTGACAAGTTTAATTACCGAGGCATCCTGTTTCTCATCGTCTTCAAGCAGGTCACTTGTTCCCTCAGTCGACTGCTGCAAATCCTCAACCAAGGCCATCTGCTCAACGGTAGCGGCGCCAAGGCCATAATGTTTGCGTATGGATTTTTGTATCGCTTCGGCTGTTGCGAGTACAAACTCTATCTTAAACTTAGCATCCAGAACGAGCTGGAGTTCTCTGGTCAGCTCCTCAAAGAAAGGCTCACAGGTCGCAGCGGTTAGCTTTTCGCCCTCAAGCTGGACGGGCATTATATTATAATGCGTCGCAATATTGGCAGTGACAGCCTCTATGGCCTGGGTTTGTATCTCGGCAGATGCAAGATCAATAAACTCAACATCGATTGAGTTGCCGATCTTTTTTAAAAAATTCTCTTCATCCGCCAAACCAAGCTGATAAATGCACTTATGCAGGCTGATGTTCTGCTGTTTGGCAAGTTGCTTTGCACTATTGAGCTGCTCAGCTGTAATTACTGAAAGAATTGCTTTGTTGTTGATTTTTGCATTTAACATTCAGGCTGTCTCCATAAAACAAATTGCCGGGCTAAAACCATTAGCGTTTTACATCACAAGAATGTTGATTTGATAAATTTTATTTTGCGAAGTCAACATTGCTGAGTTTGCTTCGCTTTTGGTGTGTATTTGGGCTGTATGTTCGGCTTTGATATTTATATTTATTGATATGGGAAGCTTATAAGTGAAAATAAAGAGGATAATTGTATTTGTTCTGGTGGTATTGACTCTTCGGCCTTTGGTTGTTAATGTTTATGGCAATAGAGAAAGCTCTTTTAGTTTCGAAGCTCTTATGAAATCTACTGAAATTTTCGGCTCGGCTAATCTTTTCTGTGAATCTTCAGAAGATAATTATGTTTTCCGCACATCAGAGCTGATCGTCATACCGGTAAACCAAAAGCCCAAGAGGAAAAGTATAAAGGTGACAATTTTAAAGTGGGAAAATAATTCGTGGCAGGAGTATGGCCTGAGAAAAGCAGCTTTGTCGGATGGGCAACTTGAGATAAGCAGCAGGGTAAGTCAGGGCGGGCTTTATAAACTGAAATTTGAAATTTCAAACAACAAATACGAGGCTTACGCAATTATCTGTGATGGCTGGAAGAAAGTAATTTTTCGTTTCTGCAGGGTTGTGAAAGATCACTTAGAGATTAATAGCGATCCGCAGCTTTTGCGCTCAACTATTGCGGTTTCGCATTTTGATAATGTAATGGAATTGGCAGCGGATTCGGAAAAGCTTTCTTCTGAGCTATTTGTTGCTTTAAGAAAGGCCATCAAGGGCAGGGGTGATTTTGATAATGGGGGAATACCTGATTTTGTTATCCCGGGTCTGACAAAGGTCAGGTTAAAAAGGTTCAAAGCCGACGATATTTCGGAATTTATTATTTATATCCCCGATGATTATAGCTCTGATAAAAAACACTCTTTGGTTGCTCGCGTTGACCCACTTAGATACAACATATTAAACGACTATGACGAAGACCAGACAGGTATGATCGATCTATGGTGGCACTTCGGTTCGGAGAAAAGTTTCGACTGGAAAGACTTTAATTATTTTTTTAAAATAATGAACGAAAAACTCACCATAGATACAGACCGCATATACCTGCACTCAATTTGCGGCAACAGTAAGCTTGCGATGGCAATAGCATTGAAATATCCCGATATCTGGGCTGGTTGTATGATGTCCACGGGCTACAACAGTATTCAACTTGCCGGCAATATGTTCAATGCCCAGTTTTTTTACGCAAACGCACATCCCGAAATAGAAGCACATAAACCTAAAATCAATTTTGTTGTTAAGCTCTATCGTTACTTCGGCTGTGATGACTTTAACTTAGCAGCAATAAAAGATATTGGCAAAGCACATCTGGTCGATTTTACGAAACTAAAATTCAGAAAAAATCCAGACAATCTTTATTTTAAAACACAATCGTATCAAAGCAATAAATCCTATTGGCTAAGCATTGACGGCTGTGAAGATGATAACTTTTTCCGAACCATAGAAGCTGAAATTAAAGAAAATAAAATATTTGTCACTACCGAAAATACTGACGCGTATAAAATCTATCTCTCGAAAGCACCGATAGATACATCCGTTGCTGTAGAGATCATAGAAAACAACAAATCTCTTGGTTTTTATGATGAAGACGTTTTCGTAAGGGTCGCAGACAGATATACCAAAGCTTTGATAACCAAAACGCCTCAGATCGCAGGACCAATAGAAGACGCTTTCTCCGAGCCTCATGTCATAGTCTATCAATCCCGGAACTCAGAGCCCAATTATCTTAGTGCGGTCGCAGATTTCGCGGGCAAAATTTCACCCTTAGCAAAGTGCATAAAAGACAGTGACTTCGATAAGAAATACATCGATAGCTCTAATATTATTTTCGTGGGGCGGGATTCTGAAAACCCGACAATATCCAAAATTCTAAAGAAACTGCCCGTATCGATAACACCCGATTCGATAATTGCGGATGCTAAAAAATACCAGGCTGAGAATGCCGGCTGTATTATGATTTATCCGAACCCGCTGAATACATCAAAATACATCCTGCTCTTTGCGCCAGCTTCGGAATTGGCTGCAAACAGCATGGAAAAAGTTTTTGCTGAAGTGAAATCTGAAAAAGACATAGCAATATTTCAGGCAGATAAAAAACGAAACATCAAATACCATATTCTCGAAAATTTTAACAGCGTGTGGCAATGGAATAAAAATGCCGGTCTGGTTGTTTTCAATAATAACTTCAAAAAAACAGCTGAGGATTATCAGAAATTAATCGCCAAAACAGTTAAAAACTATCTAAACGCTGATATATCCCTTCTCGAACCGGTTTTCACAGCAGACGAACATATCCCCAGCTATGAAAAGGTAACCTTGCGCGGTTTGTTTGCGAATCTGCAGAACCATTGGATAATAAAGATTAGGATCAAAGGCAGTTTTTTAAAACAACTCGTCAACAAACTGCTTGTCGGCGACGCTATTGAAAGAAAAACAACATATGCGCTTTGCGGCATAAGCTTTAGCGCTCTTTCAGCTAATGACGGCTTGCTGGTGACAGAAATTGAAAATGATAAGGATTACATAATTGCTCTTTCGGCAAGAGCGATCAAGAACCCGCTTCTCGGATATGTATTAACCGATTACGAGATTCTTGACCAGAGCCTTTTGATAAAGCTGCTTAAAGATTGCTCGCAAAAAACAGGTCCGATAGACCTTAATCAGAAATGTGAAAATATAAAAATATTCTAAAACTTTTTGAATCCAATGATCGGAGAAAGTAAATGAAGCTTAAATATTTTATTTTGTCAGCACTGTTGGCATTTACATTGTTGGCGATATCAAAAACCAAAGCAGACCTCATTGCTTATTGGCCTCTCGATGAGATCGTTGAAGGCAAAGTTCTCGATGCGACTGGCAATGGCTACGATGGAACAGTTGTAGGCGAGCTTAAACCAATAGAAGATGCTAATCATAAAGGATTATATTTCGATGGCGGCGTAAGCTATATCGATTGCGGCAGCGAAGGGTTTGATAAGATCAACAATCAGATCAGCATCTCCGCGTGGATAAAGATCGGAGAATTCGATAAGTGGATACAAACCATAGTTGCGAAAGCCGGTGACATCTGGCAGCTTCAGCGTGGTTGGGGTGATAGCGGCGATTCCGTAAATTTCAATCTCAAAGTTGAAAATCAAAAAACAGTTCGCGCAGGCGGCGTCATGGGCCTTAAAAAGGTCGATGATGACAAATGGCACCATATTGTTGGTGTTTATTCTGGTCAGAATCTAAAGTTGTATATCGATGGCGAACTTAGTAATTCTGTAACTGCAAGAAAACAGAAACTCAGCAAATTGAAAAACAAGCTCACCATTGGAGCAAACCTGCTTAGAGGTAAAAGTAAAGAAGATGCCAAATATTTAAGGTCATGGCATGGCGATATAAGTCAGGTTGCGATTTTCGACCACGCATTAACATCGTCACAAATAGGCCTGCTTTATAATACCGACCCTATAACGTGTCAAAAATATTCCCGCTTCAGTGACATTCTCTCTCGCGGCGATATCGATTTACTAAAAAATATTCCCCCGGAACTTTTCGATTCGTTTGTCGTTTGTAAACAGCTTATTGACGAAAGAAAATATTCTCAGGCGATTGAAGCTCTGGATAAATTGATCTACGATAATACCGCTTCGAATCAATCTCTTGTCACCCATGCCTTTCTTCTCAAATATCAAATATACATTCAGCAAGACGACATAAAAAATGCGATCAAGACAATACGGACTTTGCAAAAGACTTATCCCGACCTTAATTCTCCTGAGGTAACTTTTTCGCTGGCATATTGTTACATCAAGCAGGGCAACAACAAACAGGCTCAAACCTTGCTGCAGCAAATTGTCGACGATCATCCTCAAAGCACTTACGCATTAAAAGCTCAGCTTTGTTTGAGCAGGATAAGGGGAAAATGAAACCATTGGTCATATTTATAAAGAAGGAAAAAAATAAATGAGAAAAATAATTTTTAAATGCGGATTTATATGGGTTCTGCTTGTTTTAACCCCGGTACTGCTCAACGCTGAGTTGATAGCATATTATGAATTTGAATCCGACGCAAGGGATAGGAGCGGCTTTGCTATAAATGCCGACGGTGAATTTATTGACACTGCTGGAATATCCACGGATGCAGCCATCGGCAGTGGTGCGTTAAAACTCGGCGGATACACCGATTATGTTGATCTAGGCAACGATTCAAAATTTGATATGATCGATGAAATAACCGTTTCTGCCTGGGTAAAAGTACAGTTTTTTGCCGAATATCTGGAAGCTTTTGTGACCAAAGGTGATACTTCATGGCGTTTGCAGCGATATAGTCAAGGCCCCAATGTTGAATTTTCATGCAACGGTTTATTTATCGGACCAGATGAAAAAGGTGTCTATCAGTTATACAGCAAAACAGAGATCGATGACGGCAAATGGCATCACATTGTGGGTCTTTACGACGGCGAAAAAATTCGTATTTACATAGATGGCAAACTTGACGCAGAAAAACCTGCTCAGGGGAAAATGGATTTAAACGACTGCCCGGTATACATCGGTGAAAATGCTGAAAATATGGGCAGAGGTTTTTGCGGCTGGATCGACAGTGTTTCAATTTATAACCATGCCTTAACCGAGGATGAAATACAGCTGCTTTATAATAAAAAAATCTCACCTCAAAGACAGCAGCTTTACGATGTTATTAAAGAATTCACCTCACTGATAAATGCTGACAATGGCCAACAAGCAGAAGAATATTTAGAACAAAAAATAGGTTCTCTGAATAAATTTGCTCAGCAAAACCAACACGAGGACACATTTAATTTTAAGCTATATTCGGAGTTGTTGGTCTTATTAGCAAAAGCTGAAGAAAACATAGGCTCAGATAAATACCAGGTAGCCCATGCGTATTCAAATGCTCTCAATTATGACCTGAGGCTTACAGATTTGGTTGATTGTTATATGTGGCTTTTAAAAAATCTAACCGCTGAAGAGCTTAATAAACATATCGAACAAATAGGTATTTTTGAAAATACAGATCAGAACCATGTCGTTCTGATAGCTGAATATTTTTTGAATAACGATAATTATAATGACTTTCAGTTGTTTTTCGAAACTTTTTTCAATGACAAATATCGCCCGGCCCAATTTGGACTTGCTGTAAGAGACGCCTTATCCGCTAATCAGCAATGGTTGGAGCGTTTCGACGGAATGTTTAAAATTAACCCGCAATGGCTGGAGCTTACAAAATTTGAAAAGTGTCAAAATGAATTTGACGCGGGCAGATATCAGCTGTCGATCATATTGCTGGAAGCTTTTTTAAAAGATTACAAAGGCTCAGCCTGGGCTTTTGACAAAAACGCTTTGCTGCTCGCAGGGCAATGTTATGTCCAGGTCGGCAAAACAAAAAAAGCATACGATAGTTTCCTGCAGCTGATTTTCGAATAC
>JAGLTN010000323.1 GCA_023135255.1 Planctomycetota bacterium | reverse complement strand
TTTCGGAAAATATTTATAATAGTTCTAAGACTAAAGATAAGCCGAAGTTCAAGCTATTCAAAAGTGCCGGCTTTATGCTCACTTATAAATGTAATTGTAGCTGTGAGTTCTGTTATTACAATTGCAATAACGCTCAAGCAGGTTTGATTGACCCGGAAATAATCGTTGAAGGATACAGGTCACTTAAAAATATTGCAGGTGAATCGGCGAAGATCCACCTTACCGGCGGAGAAGCATTTCTCTTTTGGGATCGGCTCGTAGAAATATTTGAACAGGTTAAAAAAGCAAATCTTGGCTGCGTTGATATGCTGGAAACCAATGCTTTCTGGGCAACGGATGAAAAAGATATCCGAAGCAGATTAAAAATCCTCGATGAATCGGGTTTAAATATTCTTAAGATAAGCTGCGATCCGTTTCATCAGGAATATGTTGATATTGTACCTGTAAGGCTGCTCACAAAAATTGCTAAAGAAATGTTAGGACCGTCTCGTGTTATGGTTCGCTGGCAAAAGTATCTTGATAACCCCATCAAAATGAAAGGTATAAGCCAGCAAGAGAAAAATGCTAATTATATTGATACATTGAAAGATTATCCCTGCAGATTTAATGGTCGAGCAGCAGGGCCTTTAGCAGAGCTTTTCGCTGATAAGCCTATCGAGAAACTTGCCCATTTCAATTGCCTTAAAAATTTTCTATCAGCAAAAAGTGTTCATATTGACCCGTTCGGTAATGTCTTTAACGGCACATGCAGCGGAATAATTATAGGCAATTTAAACCAGCAGTCTCTCGAAGATATCTGGCTGAATTTCGACCCGGCAAAAAATGAAATAGTAAATATTCTATGCAAATCGGGGCCAGTTGGATTACTCGAAAAAGCAAAAGAGCAAGGCTTTATCCCCGCTGAACTTTACGCTGGCAAATGCCATTTATGCACAGATATTCGTCAATTTTTCTTCGATAAGCGAATCTTCGGAATGACAATAGGCCCTACACCCTGTTATTCTGGGGAATAGGGCAGCTGCTGTGAAAATAAAATTAAATGATGGTCATGACTGACCTGCTTTTATTAATTGTTGCACAAGGAATAAAATATTCAATAAAAAAGCCCGGTTTTTTAGGCTGAGCTTTTGTCACGTCTTCTTGTATTATAGCAATTAAAAAGCGAATATTATTTGGGCTCGAGCAAATATGCAGGCATCTCTATTGCCATTGTCATAATAGCTGCCGGGGACAAAATAATCGACTAGGAAGTGATAACTGAGGCTCTTGCAGCATTTATATTTCCAGTAAGCTGTTAACATCTGACCTCTTAGGCTGCCGCCACCTGAGTACTTTGGATTAACTGCAGGAGTATTTTGCAATGGGTTGGTGTCGGCGAACATAACATTGTAAGATGTTTCAAAAGTCCACTTTTCAAAAGGACTGAATTTGTGACCTAAGCCGAACCGGTGCAGATTTGATGCTGCTCCTAAAGCCCCTTCATCTGCCCATAGATAAGCCTGTAAATCACCTCCTCTTGCGTACTGAGGCCACTCACCCCAAAGTGGATCAAATCCTTCGTCCTCGTCCGTTCCGGGCTCATCCCCTGAAAGGTATTCATAATCAACAAAAAGTTCATTCTTATTCTCATCATTGAAAGCATAAGTTAACCTGGTTGTACCGCCCAGAGCATCGAGTCTGTCTTTATCTTTTCGGCCAAACTGTTTTGCGACCTCCGCTCTGAATTTCCAGTTATCATCTAACTTCTTCGCAATTCGTACACCGATTGTATGTATTTCTGAATCAACAGCTGCGTGTGCTGTTTCAGTATATGTTGACCTTGATTTATTATCCTCTTTGTAAATATAGTAGCCGTCAATTGTAGTGTTCTCGAAACTTTTATTAGATAAATAAAGGATCATGCCCTTTTCATCCTGTCCATTGGTTGCGTGTCTGGAATGTCTTTTGTGGTTTATAGGTGAAAGCCATTTGTTCTCATCATCAAACTGATAAATGAATATCACATCTGCCGTAGTTTCCTCGCTGAGCTTATAAGTAAAACGTGCTGCATCGAAAAAACTAGTTCTTGAACCGTCAAAGGGAGTACCATCCAAAACTAACCAACCATCACCAAGAATAATATCCTGTCTTCCGAATACACCTGTCAATGGTGCGTCAAACAGATTTCTTACTGTTAGATTGAAGTTATCAAAAATAATCTCGTCAAAGTCAGTATGTGAAGATTTATTTCGAGGCTGGTCCCAGTGACGCCACTCCCATGTTAACTTGGTGTTGAAATCAACGTTTTCACTAAGTTTGAATTTAGTTGAAAGCCTTGCACGGTTTCTGCTGTAATGCCATTCGTTATTGTTTGCTTGTGTGTCTTGGGTAGTAGCATTTTTTGCATAGACGTAACGAACACGCAGATCAAAGCCCATTTCAATCCAATCTGCCGGATTATGGAATTTGTCCAGTAGTTCAGAATTATGGAATAGTCTGTGTGGGCATATTGGGCTGTGCTCCAACAGTGGGTCTTCTCCTATATATGATTCTTTTGCTTTTGCAGCTGCATCATCTGCTCCGTAAGCGAATGAACTAATCAGTAAAACGCCGATTATTAATGCTAAAAATGTTACAAATTGCCTTCTACTTCTCTTTTTTATCATCCTTTGATCCTTATGATATAAATGTAACTATACTTTAGTTTTTTTCATTTGGTTACAATAGCAGATTAACTTTTAAAGGAGCTACCAGCCTAATTAAGGCATTTTCTTAAATGTTCTTCTGGTGGCAGTTTGTTTATAATACTACTTACTTTATCCATCACTGTCCCTGTTCATAGTAACGAAAAAACAGTTTGCACTAAAAAAAACCGGAAATCAAGTGTTTTTTTGTTATTTGTGAATTAATTCAAGTGGAGTTGGTGGGATTCCCACTTTATCTTGAAAGTATATTGTTTTTTACTACTTTAATTAATAATTGTTTCCCGTTAGCAGAAGTGGCACAGGTTGTGAGTTTGGGTTAGGGGAGAGGTTCAAGTAGTTT
>JAGLTN010000322.1 GCA_023135255.1 Planctomycetota bacterium | reverse complement strand
AAACTTTCAATACACCGAACATGCATACCCGTAACAGGCGTCGCGCCAAAATCTACCGCCACTTTATCGCCCTGCTGATGATTCAATACTTTCTTAACTCTTTCCCTGCTGTTCATAATAAACCTCTTTCAAACGCCAATATAATTTTTAAAATCCACCCTCAGCCAGCTTCCCATCAATAAACTTCTTAGCCCGCGCAATATCCTCAAGCTCCAAATGCTCAATAACAATCGGAATATTCGAATGATCCCTCGCAAGCCTGGCCAGATAAAGATCATAATTCAAGCTCCCCAACCCAGGCGCCGGCAACTCAATTTCTCCAACACCCCTAAGCGAATGCGCTTCATCCGCATCAATATCACTCATCAGAACCCCCTTATCGCCGCCAGCCAATTTAACATCCTTAGCATGTGCGATTTTTATCTTATCCGAAAGTGCATTAAACACATTATTAAGCACCCCATCCATATCGCCGATATTATGCGTTTCAAAATAGTTCGTCGGGTCCATCAAAAGACCAAAATGACCGCTGTCAATATCAGCAAAGATCCGAAGCGTCTCCTCAACCGAGCCGATCACATTATTAACATAAGTCTCGATAAGAAACTTAACTCCGCAGCTCCTCGCCAGCTCAACGATCTCACCAATAACATCCGCACATTCCTGATACCCCTGCTCAGTCTTATTCCGAGGATGGCTTACCCAATCACTATCCGGATCAAATGTCCCCGTCTCGCTGATAACATAGTCACTGCCCAATTGCCTCGCATGACGGATTATCTGCTTAAGATGAGCAAGATTAGTCTTGCGAACCTCAGCCACAGGATGAACAAGGTTAGTATAACCACTGATACAGCACACAGGCAGATTATAACTGCGAAACATATTACGGATATTAACACATTTCGCCTCGTCTATCGCGCCGGTAGAAAGGTCCATATCCTTAAAACCAACATCAAGCTGAACAGTATTAAACCCCAATTCGCGTATCTTCTTCGCCGTCTCTTCTAACCCATAAGGAAAATATCCTGTAAAAATTCCAACCTGCAACATTAGACCACTCCTTCAATAAATCCGTTCTAAACAACCCAAATTGCTACTTTATCCGTAAATCACTAACCAGCACATACTATAAAACATTATCAAACATCGACAAATAAAATTTGCCTTTTACCAATCTTGAGGTATCATATTTAAGCCAGCAGTTTAATTTATAAATAGTGAAATAGCAATTATTTACAAGGTAAATACAGCTTTTAGCAAAATCAGGTTAATTAATAGTACGAAAGCAAATAGTTATAATGAGTAATCAGGTCAGATCAAGGCGTTATTTAGTCAACATTGACTCTATTGCCACCAACCAGCTTTTCACCGACTGCCTTATCATCGGCGCAGGCATTGCAGGCCTTCGCGCAGCAATACAAGCCTCCGAAAACTGTAACGTCATCATCGTATGCAAAACAAAACTCCAGGAATCAAACACCTGGCACGCCCAAGGCGGAATAGCGTCAGTACTAAACAAAACCGACTCTTTCGAATCCCACATCGCAGACACATTAAAAACAGGTTGCGGCCTAAGTGACCCAACCGTCGTCGAAACAGTCATAAAGCAAGGCCCGGAACTCGTCGAACAACTCCTCAAATGGGGTACAGATTTCGATATGTCAGAAAACAATAAAATCGCAGTAACATTAGAAGGCGGTCACGCACAGTCAAGAGTTGCCCACGCCCATGGCGACAAAACCGGACAGGTAATCGCACAGGCGCTAATAAATAAAATAACCCAAAACCCAAAAATAAAAATTATCGAAAACTTCTACGCACTCGATTTACTTACCAATGACCAAAACCAATGCCTCGGCGCTATAGGCCAATGCAAAAACAGCCCGCAGATTATCTGGGCACAAAATACCATCCTCGCCACAGGCGGAGCTGGCAGATTATACCGCGAAACAACAAACCCGGAAATCGCTACCGGCGACGGAATCGCAATGGCATACCGCGCAGGTGCAGTCCTCCAGGACCTCGAATTAATACAGTTCCATCCGACAACACTATACATCGCAGGTGCATCACGTGCCCTCATAACAGAAGCACTAAGAGGAGAAGGGGCAAAACTCGTCGATGCAAAAGGCAAAAGATTCATGGACGAATATCACCCCGACGCAGAACTTGCACCACGCGATATCGTCAGTCAGGCAATACTAAAACAAATGCTCAAAACAAACACAACTCATGTCTACCTCGACGTAAGGAACTTCGACAAAAAGCATTTCGCAAAAAGATTCCCCCTCATCAACGAACTGTGCGAAAGCTTCGATATCGATACTTCCAAGGACCTCATCCCCGTCCGACCAAGCGCGCACTACATGATAGGCGGTGTAAAAACAGACCTCACCGCAAAAACATCCATCGAAAATCTCTACGCTGCCGGTGAAGTAGCCTCCACAAACCTTCACGGGGCAAACAGATTAGCTTCCAACTCACTGCTCGAAGGACTCGTCTTCGGAAAAATCGCTGGTCAGCTCGCTTCTCAAAACCTCACTGACCGTATAAAGCACCCAAACATTTCCTACACTATCCCAGCTTCAAGCAAAACCAGGCTCGACACCGAAGACGTTACAAACTCACTAAGGGCACTGATGTGGAGAAACGTAGGAATAACAAGAAAAAATCAGCCGCTAAAAGAAGCTTCTGAAATTATAAATTTCTGGCAAAGATACGTAATGGACAAAACTTTCGAATCCACCCACAGCTTCCAATGTCAAAATATGCTGACAGTATGCTCGCTAATGGCACAAACTGCAAGAAAACGAAGAGAAAGCAGAGGCGTACACTTCAGAAGCGATTACCCACAAAGAGACGATAAAAAATTCCAGAAGCACATCACAATAACAAGATAAAAAAAGATTAATTTGAACTTCCCCCCCGAATAAGTCATAATACAACCAGAGTGGGTTGGGCGATCGCTGGCTGTCTTCTCAGCCAGAGGAAAGTCCGGGCAGGATAGGGCAAGGCGATGGCTAACTGCCACCCGGGGCGACCCGCGGGAAAGTGCAACAGAAAGTATACAGCCGATGGCCAAAGGGCAACGCGCCCGGATGGCACAGGCAATGGTGAAATGGTGTGGTAAGAGCGCACCGCGATATTGGTGACAATACTGGCATGGTAAACCCCGCCTCCTGCAAGACCAAGCATGTCGGCTAGCTGGCCCAGCCAATGCCGACGGGTAGGTCGCATCTCCGCAAGGAGAGAGTTAGCTGGTAACAGCTAACCAAGTTAAATGATCGCCGCTGAGAAATCAGCACAGAACCCGGCTTAAAAACCCACTCTGTTTTTTTTAACCCAATTACCAAGCAAAAATTCAAAACCCCTTGCCTTACTTAAAGATTTAGCTTCATGTTCTTTCAAAATATCCTTGAAAATCGAACGGCTCTTAGTGAACCCTGCAAACGACGAAAAAGTTTCATTTATAGTTTCGGTCAAAGCTGGAGGAAAATATTTTCGGATAATTTCAAAAGTAAATAATTTACTTTGATAATAAAAGATTATACGAAAAGAAGTCCCGTCATCACAAATTGCGATTAAATCTGACATGGAAATTTTATACTTAGAATCCTTGTTCAATATTACAATTCTATCTTCCTCAAAACCAATTTTAAGCCCTAACATAAAAAACTCTTTTATACCACCTATAACAAATATAAACACAAACCAGAGACACATAAAGATCAGAGTAAGTGACAAACCAACCATAAAAATCTTTTGCAAAATAGTATCTCCTGACTCAAATAATGGCCCAGAACACAGCCAAAAGATTATCGCAAAACAAATGGTTGTATTTAATGACAAAACAAAAAACATTCGCTTAATCTTTTTATTATTTATTTGAAAACAGTCCATTTACACCTCACTATTTCAGCAATTACCATTTTTTGCTATTCTGCTTTTTACTTTATTCTCCGCTTTAAACTCTTATCAAAACACAATGAACCGCCCGCCCAAATCAATCAACCAGTTCACGTTCGATCTGCTCCAGGCTCTTGCCTTTCGTCTCAGGCAGCACAAAAAGAATAAACAAAAAGCCTGCAACACATATCAACCCATAAAGCCAGAACGTATTAGCCGACCCGAAAGTATTATTAAGTATCGGGAAAAAATAGCTTAGCGTAAAACACCCGATCCACAAAGCCGAAACCGATATCGACATCGCTGCCCCGCGAATACGATTCGGAAATATCTCCGACAGCAATACCCACATCACCGGCGCCAGCGAAAATGAGTAAAACGCAATCGCAAGCACAGTCAAAAACACAACCCAGCCCCCTTCAACGCCGGCATAAAAACTCCACCCAACCAATCCATAGCTAACCGCAAGCCCCGCCGACCCAAGCAGCATCAGAATTTTCCGCCCGAACTTATCAACCGTCCCGATCGCGATAAACGTAAACACAAGATTCACAGCCCCCATGATAACGATATTAAGCATAACCCCCTTAACATCATAGCCAGCCGATTTAAAAATATCGCTCGCGTAATAGAAGATTACATTAATCCCGCACCACTGCTGATAAACTGCCAGAATCACACCGATCATTAAAACCTTAAACATCTTCCGTTCCAGAAGATCCCTGAAATTAACCGCCCCGACTTCCTTACTCGAAATCGTATTCTCAATATCAGCAACTTCCGCCTTAGCGTAATCCTGCCCGCCGATCCTCCCGAATATCCTCTCCGCCTCGCCGCTTTGACCATTCTTAATCAGCCACCGCGGACTCTCAGGCACAAAGAACATCAACACAAAAAACAATCCCGCCGGCACAGCCTCAGCCGCAAACATCCATCGCCAACCATACTGCCCGTTCCAGCTCGAAAGGATTATTTCCGTTGTAGCATTATCCACCAACCCCGTATCACACAAAGATATCAGCCAGTTAACCACCTGCGCGAGCAATACACCAATAACGATCATAAGCTGATTCACCGAAACAAACCGCCCTCGAAATTTCGCAGGCGAAACCTCCGCAATATACATAGGAGACAAATTCGACGCCAACCCGATACCAACCCCGCCAAGTATCCGAAAAACATTAAACCACAAAAAATCCTGCGCAAGCCCCGTCCCCACCGCCGAAACAGTAAACAATAACCCCGCAGATATCAAAAGCCGTTTACGTCCAAGCCTGTCACTCAAAACCCCGCTAACAATCGCCCCCGCCAGACAACCAACCAAAGCAGAACTCACCCCCCACCCCTGCATCGCCGGACTCGTCAAACCAAAGTAAGGCTCATAAAACGCCTTCGCACCACCCACAACAACCCAGTCATACCCAAACAACAACCCTCCCATCGCCGCTACCAGCGAAATAACCCAGATATATTTCATATCATATTTAACGCCGCCATCCATACTCGCCGAACTTTCCATATAACATTACCAATACCAAACCGAAAAATAATTATATCCCCAACCAAAATAAACTCAATCTAAAAACCGAGTAGTAATTCCGATGAGAATGGGCTATTGCACAAGCTCGTCGGAGTCGGAATTACTACAGCCAAATACAAAATTAATTACTCCCAATTCCATTTTCTCTTATCTTTTCTTCACGCCCCTCGGTCCCGATGCACATCGGGGTTCATGGTAAAACCACCAACCCAGACAAAAACCCATCGAAGATTGCCGACCCGCCGCGTAATATCTCTTTTTTCCTCCGTAAAAATGACGTCAATTCATGGTTCAATCTTTTATCCAGATTCAATTTATCCACCAATGATTATTGAGGTTTCTCAACTAGCTCTGCCTCCAATTCCCTGATCGCATCTTCAACATACTTGCCCACAATTGGCGCTGGGTCTTTACTGATACATTTAAGCTTTAGCAGCATCTTCTTTTTCTCCTCAGCCGATTCTCCTGTCTCATTAAGCGTAAATTCACAACACTTTGCATTCGGATTTTCCCGCAAAAAATCCTCGTTATTTTTTACTGTTTGTTTCATTTTAGCCAGCATTTGACGCCAATCGAACCTGTCAGCTCCTGAAATAGAAATCAAATCACAAACAGGCAAACACGCAATCCAGTATCCATCTTCTTGCCGAACCAGAAAAGGCCCATTAAAACTCATCTTACAAGCCCGATTCTCAGCCTGTAGCATTGCAATATCTCTCTGGCAATCATCACACAATTCCAGCTTTTTCGCAGGTTTACCAAACAACACCTTAAAAAATTTCGCACTAACTGTCGGATATATCAGACATCCCTTTTTAAAACAGTGAGCACCATCGCCATGCTCAGTATTCTTACACAACCCAAGCACATGGCTTGCTTCATGCAGCAATACATTTCTGCCAATATGATTTTTCAATAAACGAAAAGAATTAATATCATAATAGATCATACATGAATATGGAAAACTGACATGAGCCTTCAGACACCTTTGCCGTCCCATTTTCTTCGAATCATAAACAAGAATATACATATAAGCCGTTTTGCCGTCATCCACACGACATGAAGGCCCATCGATAAATAAATTCGCAACGATACCAGCCGACCGACCTTTATACTCAGATTCAGGTATTACATCATCACGCACAAGTTCAATTCCATCGGGTTTTAAACAGTATTTATTCAAAAATATTTCCAGGTCTTCAAGCGCACCCTCTGGCAAATCAACTCCCTCGATCCTGTCGATCTCAACATAAACTCGGCTATAAGGCTGTGGCAATAAAAACGTCAATTCAGTTCGGCAATAACTCGGCATAGGCTTAGATTTTTTAAAAGCTCCTCCGCAACCTCCTAAAGAAAAAACCATCGCCCCCACCACAACAAAAAATAGCACCCTTAAGAAAACTTTTTTGAAATCTCGCATCTATACTCTCCTGAATTCCTTGCTTATCCGTACTATTCCCTTGTTTTCGTCACGCATTCAAAAACCCTTATCTGCCGAAACATCATTTAAACACATCGAAAAAACCTCTCACCTGTAACACCAGCTTCCTAAAAAACACAATTCATAAGTAATTATATCCCCAACCAAAATAAACACAATCTAAAAACCGAGTAGTAATTCCGATGAGAATGGGTCCCCAAAAAAACTCGTCGGAATCGGAATTTCTACGGTCGATTACGAAATAAAATCCCCCAATTTCAGCAACGTTCAAAACCACTCCCCCCTTTCCAGCTTCCATAAGCCCATTTTCATTGCTATAATAACCAGATTATCTCTAACGGAAACCGAAAATGGCAGAATCAATATTGAAAAAATACACCCACATAATCTGGGACTGGAACGGCACATTAGTAAAAGACACCCGCCTCTGCGTCGAAATACTAAACTCAATGCTAAAAGCCCGAAACCTCCCCGCCGTCACCGCCCAGCAATATAAAGACGAGTTCGACTTCCCTGTAATAGATTACTATAAAAAAGTAGGCTTTGACTTCTCAAAAGAATCCTTCGACGACATCGCCGCCGAATTCATAAACCAATACGAAACCCACCGATTCAGCTGCCCTCTCCAGCCAAACGCAGCAAAAACCCTGCAGTACTTCAAATCCAAAAACTTCACCCAATCGATCCTCTCCGCCTACAACCAATTCAGACTCGAAGAAGTTGTCGCCCATTTCAAACTAACCAACTACTTCACCCACATCGTAGGCCTGACAGACGATTACGCCCACGGCAAAGTCGGCGCAGCCAAACAATTCCTCGAAAAATCCACCATCAAGTCCGATAAAACCCTCTTTATTGGCGACACCACCCACGATTTCCAAGTCGCTCGCGCAATAAACACCGACTGCATCCTGATAGCTGACGGCCACCAGCCAAAAGAAAAACTCCTCACCTGCAACGTCACTGTCTTGAACTGCCTCGCAGATTTCCTTACCTTGTAGCACAACAAATAAATCAAAACCCAACACCAATAGCCCTAACCTGCTGTAAATAAACCACTTACGTTAACTTTCCAATAAGCCCATAGGCGACACTAACACGCCTCTATATCCACATATCGATCCTGCATTACTTTTTTTTACTCAAAGTCTCTTCAAATCAGCTAAAAGCACCAAACAAACTCTTTTTTTTATCGACTTGCTTTACTATACTGATCCCAATTAAATTTTCCCGTTTATTCGCGGGTAAATAACTCAAAGATAAGAAGTTATGGATTTATTCGCGGAAATTTATTACCATGAATGGTACCCCCCTGCTTTGTTTTTGATTTTTTTAAAATATGAATTTCAATTCTTTTCTGCTTTTCACATTGTTTCACATGAAACATCCCTCAAAAAACGCATTTTTTAATTTCCCATTTCACCCTGTTTTTAGACGTTTTTTAACCTCCGCTATGGATTGTCCGAATAGCTTATAACTGCCCTTCCTAACAGATTTTTGGTGTAAAACCGCTTAAATCAGCCCTTTTTGAGGGGTGTTTGGCAACTTTGTGGATAAATGAGCTATTGGGAACAACTCTCGCAGGTTCCGGAAACCACCCAAAAACACCTCCAGCAGCGATCAAAAAATAACGAAAAAAAGAAACGTTTTTGAACCAAAAACCAAATTGTCTTACAATGAAAATTTCGTCAATGTTTCACGTGGAACATTTTTTTAAAAAATAAAAAATTAAAACTGGAAAAAATAAATATTTTAAATTATAAAACATAAAGTGATTTTATCGAAAATTTAAAAGCTGAATAAGCAGACAATGACTGCCGGCTAAGATCAGCAGCAGCTTAGGAAATAATTGAAGGAGCAAAAATATGACAGCTAAGAAAAAAGAAAAAGTCAAACATCTCGGCAGGGGGTTACGGTCTCTTTTGGGTCCTTTAACTTCTGAATCTATTGAGCTGCCTATCCCGCAGCAAGTCACGGCCCCGGTAGTAGAGATACCTGCAGCCAATAAAGATGCAAAGACCGGCGACAATAGACCTAAGTTCCCTGAGGATAAGGAGTTACGCGAATCATTGCGGGCGATGCCGCTTGATTTGATAGTGGCGAATCCGTATCAGCCCAGGACAGTCTGGAATGAAAATGAATTAGAGGAACTGGCAGACTCGATCAGGGCTAACGGTGTTGTTCAGCCTATTATTGTTCGGCCTTTCGAGGAAGGGTACCAATTAATAGCAGGGGAGCGGCGGTTCAGAGCTTCACAATTAGCTGGGCTGGAAAAGATACCCGCAATAGTAAGACAAGCGACCGATGAGCAGATGCTTGAGTTGGCTTTGGTGGAAAATATTCACCGCACGAACCTTAACCCGATAGAAAGGGCGAAAGCGTATCAAAATTATGTAAAAACTTTTTCTCTTACTCACGCAGAAGCAGGGCAGAGGCTTGGCGAGAACCGTTCGGTTGTCACTAACTACTTAAGGCTTTTGGATCTGCCTGGTGAGATACAACAAATGCTGACTGAAGGGACGCTGGCAATGGGGCACGCACGCGCGATATTGGCACTTCCCAATGACGACTTGAAACGCAAACTCGCTAATCGCGCGATGGCAGGGCGACTTAGCGTGCGCGAAGTTGAAAAGCTTGTTCGCCAAAATTTAACAGAGACCGGCCAACAGAAACAAAAACCCAGACAGAAAGCTCCACATATATTAGACCTGGAAAACACACTTTCCAGCCAGCTTGGCACACGCGTAGCGATAGATACCCGCAAGAGCGGCCAAAGGGGCAAGATCACAATCGAATTTTATTCACTAAGAGAATTCGAAAGAATAACCGAACGCTTAGGCCTAAACACTATCGAGGAAGTGTAATATAATTTAAAACTAAAAATGCAAAACTAAGAAACCCCGACTCTGTCGGGATGGCTGTTTTATTAAACATAAATTTAGAAATAAGCTATTGCTGTTTTATCGGTTCTGTGTATAATAGCAGAGATTAGAAATTGGTGTATTACCTTGAATGACGCATACGAATTGTTTTTTATGGAGTTTAAAATGATTTATCAACCTAAATATGAAAATCGTAAAGCATTAATAATCGGAATCGATAAATATGAACATGTTAGTCCTTTAAAACATGCTTGTAATGACGCACAAGGAGTAGTAGATATTATAGAAAACAAGTTCAATTTTGCCAAGGAAGATATAGTTCTTTTAAAAGATGAACAAGCAACCAAAGATAATATAATGCAGACTTTTCATGGTTTCACACAAAACAAAACTAATCCAGATGATAAACTATTCGTCTTTTTCGCAGGGCATGGACATACTATTTCAGGTAATCGTGGCGAAGTGGGCTTCCTTTTTCCAGTTGATGCCAAACCTAATGAAACTTCTACATTGATACGGTGGGATGATTTAACACGAAATGCAGAACTCATAAAAGCTAAACATATTCTTTTTATTATGGATGCTTGTTATGGTGGTTTAGCAATTACACGAGCCCCTGCTACAGGTAGTAAAAGATTTTTGAAAGATATGTGCCAAAGATTTTCAAGGCAGGTAATTACCGCTGGGAAAGCAGATGAAACCGTAGCAGATGCTGGAGGACCCTTACCTGATCATTCTATATTTACAGGTCATCTTCTTCAAGGTTTAGGAGGTGCTGCTGCAAATGATGGCGTAATAACTGCTAATGGAATTATGTCCTATGTTTATGAAAAAGTCGGCAATGATGATCACTCTCATCAAACACCTCACTATGGATATATAGAAGGGGATGGAGATTTTATATTTACAGAAAACCCACTTGAGGAACTTGAAACAGAATCAGAAGAGGATAAGGATTTACTAATTGAGGTTTCTTCAACACAAACAGATATTACTTTAGAAGATGCTTTCCCAACCAAAATCAAAGAATATGTTACAGACCCTTCAAAGAAGATAATACTTCACGATATAGCAATGCAAGAGGTAAGAAAGTTTTTGAATCTTACTTCTAAAGAAAAAATGCCTTTACACGTCAATCCATTACCAAATGAACAAATTATTGAAAGATTTAAAGCTTACGAAAATATCATAAAAAAACTCATGCAATTCTTTTGCATACTCGCATATTGGGGAGATGTGAATCATGCAGCATTATTAGAAAAAACACTTAAACGTTTAACTGACAATAATGGAATTGAGTCGGGAAAAACTATTTTACTAAACATGAGATGGTATCCAATATGTCTGCTTGAGTATGTAGCCGGTATATCAGCAATAGCAGCAAAACGATATGAAAACCTGTCAATAGTAATGAATACTCCTGTAGATTGTCAAATAGACCGTTATAGTCAACCAAATATCATAGTGCCTATATCTGATGCTATGGCAGAGATACTTGATGTTTTTAAAATTTTTCCAGGACATGAAAAAAATTATGTTCCTCGTAGCGAGTACATCTTTAAATTATTGCAACCTCAGTTAGAAGAAATCTTATTTTTGGGTCAAAGCTATGAGAAGCTATTTGACCGATTTGAGATGTTTTTGATGTTAGCATATGCTGATATTAC
The DNA here is from genome assembly GCA_023135255.1 of Planctomycetota bacterium. GTDB lineage: Bacteria > Planctomycetota > Phycisphaerae > Sedimentisphaerales > Anaerobacaceae > JAGLTN01. The sequence goes on along the minus strand of JAGLTN010000322.1, from coordinate 8,093 downwards.
AAACTCAGAGCGAGGGCCTCTTGGCAGATTTGGATATAAAAGTGCTCGTAGTACAGAAAACTTATACGCCAAACTCTTAGAAGAAGCAGAGGCTCAAAAAGACAACTGGCCTCCAATTAAAGCTGGATTGTTTAATCATTCTTATAACCGTTTTAATGAAATTGCAATACCCTTATTAGAAAAAGTTAGCAAAATAAATTGGTGGTGATATATTGGTAGTTATCCGTGATTATTATTTTTAGTTTGGCTTAAGTGGTAGAAGGGTATTTAAAAATAGATTCGGTGCCTTGGCGGGAATGATAGTGGGGTGATTTATTTGGGGGTAAATAATTGCAAATTGTCGGATATGGGGGTCTAATAACTTGACATCCATTTTAAATATGGTATAATGAACTCTGCTTATCGTGTAATAGGAATGAGTTTTTGAAGAGAGATAGAGATAATGCAGGATTATCAGATGAAATTATAGCCAGGATTTGTAGGCGGGTTGTCTATGGATGCTGGTTTTTTTTATTTTTTATGATGGAAGGGTAAGAGAGATGAAAAAGAGTATTCTAAATTGTGTTGTCTTTGTAATTTTGATGTTGAATGTGTGCATTATTAGTGCGGCAACAATCACTTCAGTTAATCCATTCACAGGGGTATTTTCTGAAGACTTTGAGAGAGATTTGTCAATGGTGGAAAGTATGTCCGCATTTGGTAGTCAAGCACAAATACAGGCAATTAATTCGAGAGCTCCCTGGGATGCAACTGTGGGGACCACAACAGGTATATTGTTTGTTAACGATATAGGCGGTCAGTGCATAAGTACTCCACATGGTGGAATGTATGAGTTCTTCGTAAGTAGTGGCGATCCTGAATTGATATTCAATAGTCCGGCCATGGGCTTTGGTGGTTACTTTACTACTCTTTTTAAAGAACCTGGAGGTGTTGCTCGTTTTTTCGGGGCTGATGGAAGCGTTCTTGGTGAGCAGAATATTAATGCGCCAGTTAGTACCACAGGGGAATCTATATGGGCATGGAATGGTTGGGTATCAGATGCGCCAATAGCACGTATTCAATTTCTTTCTACTGACAACCTCTCAGTTGGGGGGTTGCTCAATTATGATGACTTCGAGTATACACCATATATCGATATCGTAGTAGATGCTGGCGGCTTATATGAGGCTTCGCTAGGAAACAGTATTGCCTTAGATGGCAGCGGCTCCTCTGATGCTCCTTATATTGATGAGCTGAAATGGTATATTGATGATATCTATATTGGGGCAGGTGAGAGTCTTCTCTTATCAGACATTACGCTCGACTCGTTAGGTTTAGGAAGCCATGACATTAAACTCGAAGGGGTCTCGATATATGGAGATTATTTTGATTTGACTACTTTAGAGATAGTGCCGGAACCAGCAACAATTCTTTTGCTTGGATTAGGTGGTTTGGTATTTAAAAAAAGACACTGAGGTTGGTGTTTGAGCTAAAGATACAGAAGTATGAATATGTCACCTTCAAAAAGATTTACGATTGTTTTTATTTTTGCTTTATGTTTGGGTTTTGTAATTTTGAGGGTGGGGCCCCTCTGAAGAGGGGCCTAAACGGGGTGGATTCGGTGAGTGGAAATTATAGGAGGGGGTGCGGGGATAAATAATTGCAAGTTGTCGGGTATGGGGGTATCCTTTGTCTATCTGGTAGCGATAGAAAGGGATAGTCGTGCTTAAAATTAAATGCGTATATTGCGGGCAGAAGATTTTGGCGGGTAAGGATAAGATGGGGACAAAGGCTCATTGTCCGAAGTGTAATCATGTTATATTTATAAACAAGGCTATGCTGATCAAAGGCGATGAGAAGGATCTGAGTAAGGCTGAGATCGATCTTTTGCTTGAGAAGAGCAGAGCTAAAAGTGAGGCTGCGAGTTCTTCACGTCCAGATATCATGAGGAGAAGGCATAGGAACTTTTTAACGAGATGGCTTGTGCCTGACTTTGATGAGCTGAGTTTGTTTTTGATGGTGGCGGCGGCGGTGCTGGTGGCGGGGACGAATAATGGTCTTGATAACAAGGTTGAGAAGTTTGTAGAGGCTATCTCGGGTATAACTCCTGGTGACGGTATGATCGTTATGCTTGGGATCGCTTGTTTGATTTTGTTCGGCGGGGCGGGGTTGGCGGTATTTCATGTTTTTAGTAAAAGAGAAAAGTACGAATGGGAAAAAGTAGTTATGCTGATCTTTGCGGTGGTCTTTACTGCGGGCAGCGGGATCTATGCTGGTAAGGCGATGCTGGCAGAAGCGGGGCAGGGGCTTGAGTTTTCATTAAATTCCAGGTCCTGGCTTTCACAGATTGGTACGCTGACGAAATCGCTGACGTGGCAGACGGTTTTTCCGTTATGGAATATTGCTAATGGGGTGTTGATGCTTTTTCTGCTGCGGTCTGGGATGATAAGCACATCGGCTATTACTGACAAGGATGCGAAATTGTGGGAGGTGCTTTTAGGGCTGGCGATATTGGTGGTGGTGTTTTTAGTGTGCCAGTATGGGTTTAAGACGCACTGGGCGGTGACGTATTCGATCTGCATTGTGTATTCGACGAACTTTGTTACATCGAGCGGGGATTAGGGTGATCAGATTCAAATGTATGTACTGCGGCGAGAAGCTTAGAGGCGGCGATGGGTGCCTGGGTAAGAAGCTTCATTGTCCGAAATGCGGGCGGGTTATTCGGGTTAGCAAGGCTAATATAATCAAAGAGAATGCGAACAAGCCTACTCCATATAAGCAGAAAAAGGCCTCTGCGGTGACGGATAACTTCCGTAAAGACCGATGGACGCAGAAGGACAACGAGCGAATCGCGTTTTATAAGCGGATATTGGTGCCTCAATTTGATGAGCTGACTTTATTTTTGATGGTTGCGGTTACGGTTTTGCTGCTGGTGACGAATCTACAGATGCGAATGTCTATGCTTAATTTTGCAGGATTGGCTGAAATTTTCCCTGGTGTTATTCTATTATTGCTAATCATTCTGGCGGGCGGGGCGCCTCTTTCAATTTATCATGTGTTTAGCCGACGGCAAAAGAGCTCCGCGGAGAAGGGGATGATGGTTGGTTTTGCTGTGCTGATCACTGCTATGAGCGGGATATTTGCGGGGGCGTATATGCTCAAAAGCAGTGCTGGGTTGGGGCTGATATTTCCGGCGTGGAACCTTGTCAATGCGATATTTATAATTGTCTTGAGGGGATTAGAGGTAATTAATGAAGACTGCATAACTGATAAGGATGCGAGTTTGCGGCAGGTGGCAATTGGGCTGGCGATACTTTTGGTTGTGTTTGTGTTATGTCAATATGTGTTTGATCTTTACTGGGCGGTGACGATGTCGGTTTGCGTTGCGTATTCGACGAATTTTACGATGGCGTCGGAGTGTAAGGCTGAGATCGATGAGGATGAATGGGAATAAAAAAATGGGAGAGCAAACGACGCTCTCCCGTCTATTTTATGGCTCTTTCCGTATTGTGTTTAGCCTTTTACTTCTCCAGCTTCGATTACGCTCGGCCTTGTGCGATCTACTCTCTTTCAGTTCCACCTTCAAAGATCCAGCTAAGATAACCTTATTGGTCATTCACTAAGAGCCATCTTTTCTACTTTATATATCGTCCACACGTTTTCCAAAAGATTAGAAAATCTTTAATATCAATACTGATATAGCGTTTTTCGCGGGGGATTCTGCTTAGCGATAAGGGCCTTTTCCCCGATTAGATAAGCACGAACGCGGAATTTATAGGCCTATAAATTTTTACAAATATTTGTGATTATTTTAGTTTAAAGAGGGTCTGTTTGCATTGCTCGGAAGTAACTGTGGTTTAGGGTAGTTACAAAAACTTCAAATTGTATTTACCCCGATGTTTTGCTGTAAGTGCTTATTTTTCGTCATGCAAAAGAATAGGTGATCGTTTACGGCTATTATACCACAAGAACAATTATTCAGCTGGCAAGAAATCTATCAGCTATAAGCAGCTCTGAACAAAAATGTTCTTGCATTGGTTGGTTTTATTTGTTATTTTCTCGGCAGATGAGTTTTACAATTTGATGTTTAAACCAGGAAGGTTTTTATATGCGAAGTGTCGATAAATCGGTAAAAGAACTGCTATCCGGTGAAGGAAAGAATATTCCTTTATTCAAGGTTTTTATGCCCGAAAGCATTTTGGAGCCCTTAGGTAAGGTTCTGATGAGCGGTTATATAGGGGAAGGACCGCGAGTAGAAGAATTTGAACATCAGCTTGGTGAATTGTGGTTCGATAACAATAATGTACTAGCAGTGAATAATGGTACGGCTGCGCTGCAATTGGCACTTAGGTTAGCAGGGGTAGGCCACAATGATGAAGTTATCTCAACGGCTATGACATGTTCAGCTACAAATGAACCTATCATGGCGATGGGGGCTAAAATTATCTGGGCTGACATTGACCCTTGGACAGCGAATATCGACCCGGAAGATGTCGCAAGAAAAATCACTCCAAAAACAAAGGCAATTATGTGCGTCCACTGGGGCGGTTATCCGTGCGATCTTGATGAATTGAATGCTATCGCCGCCAAGCATAAAATAAAACTGATTGAAGATGCATGCCATTCATTCGGCTCAACATATCAAGGCAAACCAATCGGCTCGCACTCGGACTTTGCGTGTTTTTCATTCCAGGCAATAAAGCATATGACAACTATAGACGGGGGAGCTTTGGTTTGTAAATCTGAAGCTGACTGTGAAAAAGGAAGACTTCTTAGATGGTATGGTATTGATCGCAAGTCCAAACGAAAGGACCTTCGATGTGAAGCCGATATCATTGAATATGGCTATAAGTTCCATATGAATGATGTGACGGCGACGATTGGTCTTGAACAACTCAAATATGTAGCTGACACAATCAAAAAACATCAGGCTAATGCTACTATATACAATGAAGCTTTCAGCGATCTTAAAACTGTACGGCCTCTAAGATATAAAGATAATCGCAGAAGTGCATATTGGCTTTATACTATGAGAGTTAAAGACCGCTGTAAATTTATGGAGCATATGAAAAAAATGGGTATTACAGTTTCCCAAGTCCATGCGAGAAATGATATGCATACTATGTTCAAGGATTTCAGGGCTGAGTTGCCGGGAGTGGATGAGTTTATATCTGAACAAATCTCTATTCCTGTAGGATGGTGGTTAACAGATGAAGATTTGACGACAATCGTCAATGCGGTTGTAGAATATGATCACAGTTGCTGTGCAACAATCCAAGAGATATCCAACCCATCCAGCTAATTTGCAATTTTTATCGCCAATACTGTAAATACAGGAGCTATCTATGCCGAAAATAAGCGTAATCATTCCTACTTATAACCTGTGTGACATGGTAGGAGAAACCATCAACAGTGTTTTGCGGCAAACTGAGACGGACTTAGAGATTATTGTTGTTGATGACGGTTCGACAGATAATACACGGCAGATCGTTGAGGCAATAGCCGATAGTCGAGTCCATTATTTCTACAAAGATAACGGTGGTACACCAAGTTCTTATAATTATGGTTTCTCTAAGGCCAACGGCCAGTACGTTGCGTTTTTAGATCATGATGATTTATGGCCGAAAAATTATATCCAGGTTATGCTCTCGGCTCTGGAAAAGAATAGCAAGTTTGGCGCTGCATACAGTCCTATTACAGTGCACTATCCTGACGGTACTAAAATTAAATCATACCGAAGACCAAAAGGCAAAAGTGGGCAATTAACCATGGATATCTTTAAAGGCAACGTTGTTTGGAACTCAGCTACTGTTATTCATAGGTCGGTTCTGGAAAATTTTTACTTTGATGAATCGCTTAGAATAGGCTGTGAGGACAAAGATTATTTCCTGAGACTTTCAACGCAGATAAAATATTTGTTTGTCGATGAAGTTGAGGCCATCCGTAGGGAACATGCGACAAACCTCTCGAAAAAAATGAGCCTTCAACCAACAAGAATCCTGATTTTGGAGCGTTTTTATTTTCGTCTCGGCGGAAATAAAATAATACCAGCTGCTATAGCAAGATATCATATGAGCCGTGCCTGTCGCAGGGTTGCCCGATCGCATCGCCGTAATAAAGGTCGTTCAGCGGCAATCACTTTGTATAAACGTGCTCTCAGATACTGGCCGATCGGCATACGGGTTTATTTAGAATTAATGTGGACTTTACTGTTAAATAAAAAGAATGACCCAAATTCAAACTGGCAAATGCCGGAGCCTTTGTCTGAAATATAATATATAGAGAGGGTACCATGCCAAGTAAGATCTCTTATTCATACACAAAACCCGACCATTACTACGAAGCCACCAGAGACAAGATGTTAAAGTATATTCCAAAAGATGTGGAAAAAACTCTGGAGATCGGTTGCGGTTACGGTTATTTCTCTAAACTGGTAAAAGATACATTTAACACCGAAAGCTGGGCCGTTGAAATTAACGACAAAGCCGCACAAATTGCTTCTGAGAGCCTGGATAATGTAATAACAGGCGATGCAATCGAGTCTCTGGAAAAATTACCTGAGAATTATTTTGATTGTGTAATCTTAAATGACGTGATGAGCTGTATCGCAGATCCGTTCTATTTGTTGAAGAATCTGAAGAAAAAACTAACCAGCAAAGGAGTTATAGTTGCTTCAATTCCAAACGTCCGGCATTGGCGAAACTTGCGTGCTCTAGTATGGAGAGGAGAATGGGATTACAGAGAACTTGGTATACTGGATACCGCACATGTGCGATTTTATACCTACAAGAGCCTTGTCAAAATGTTCGGCGAGTTGGGATACGAAATAATAACCATGGAAGGCATAAACGCTACCCGCAGCAAGAAATTTAAAATAATAAATTTTCTTTTATGGAATCAGATGTGGGATGCTAAATATTCCCAGTTTGCCTGTGTTATTAAGCCGGTATAAACATAATTAAGACCCGATTGTCCAAGGGGCACTATAACTGCCTTTTTCAGCCAGTTCGAGAATATAGCCTATTATTTTGACACAGTTGAATTGCTCGTGAACTCGCCGCATTCCAGCATCGGCTATTTTTTTTCTCTCATCTTCATGCTTTAAATACCAATCTGTAAGTTCGAAAAACTCATTAACATCATCGAAATACCTGAGATGCTCGCAATCTTTAAACAGAAGGTCGGTATCTGGCACCCTTTTTGCCAATACAAAAGTTCCACATGCCAGGTAATGTGTAAGCCTGTCGGAATGATACATTCGAATCGAATTTACCGCGTTTGCATTGACTCCTATGCGGGCACCGCTGATAGCATATAAATAATCAAATCCGCCAATCTTTGGTCTTCCAAAGCAGCCATAAAGTGTGCAATTATTTTGTTTAGCAAGTTCAGTTACGAGTTTTTTTCTAAGCGTATCGCTTGTGTCTGCATGATGTGTGACATTGCCGGTCCATAAAATGTCCGTTTGCCATTCTGAGCCAACTTCGTAGCGATGGTCATTGTCAGGGTCGCACATATTCGGCATAAAGACACATAGTGGTACTCCTGCATCTCGATAGTCCTGTAAGAATTGCCCATTGTTTGTAGCTATTAATATGTCAAGTTCTTTGGCAGTATCTATTCTGTTTTTCTGTAGTTTAGGCCAAGGGTCGCCATCTTCTCCAATAAAAACGGCATTAGGAGCTGCTTGCCGCATGTGTCTAATCGTATCTGCATCAAAAACTCGCGGGAAGTTTATGTAAACTATATCCGGTTTATAACTCTTTAATTGATCAGCTAAGAACTCGTCGACTTTAGGTTTAAATAAAAGCTTTGAGAGGGTTCTGCTTTTTAATGGACTAAACTGGGCAAGTACATCGCAATAGCTGAAAAAACGAACATCGTGACCCAAACGAATAAAGCCCTTAGCTATCTTAGGTATCTGGTCCACAAAGACTTTTACAGGTTTGCATTTTATGTCAGCGATAATAAAGATTCGTTTGGCTTTGTACATTTCCATTTCCTGATAAAACAATTATTGGTCAAATTTGTCGGGGTATATTCTGATAATATCATCTTTTGTTTTGAAAGTCCAGCAGGGATAAATGCCTAAAACAAAATTTTTCATCTCTTCG
>JAGLTN010000321.1 GCA_023135255.1 Planctomycetota bacterium | reverse complement strand
ATTTCTTACCCTGAAGGGTATACTTATTTTTAACCGTTTTTTAAGCTTTTATTGAAATAGGATGGGAATATACGTTGTCTTATTCATTTGGGGGTGTTTTAGTTTATACATAGACTTTTTGCCTCTTAACCACAGTTTTTACGCTTTTTTGTATTTTCTGGGCAATACTCTTGACCTGAACTGCCAAATAGCTTACATTACCTGTTTTCTATTTTTGATTAAAACTGTTAAAAATATTTTGCAAGGAATTTTGACATATGCCTAAACAGAAAACCCATAAGGGATTAAGCAAAAGAGTTAAGGTTACCGCTTCTGGTAAAGTGAAGTATAAAAAGTCTTTTACAGGCCATCTCATGAGTAGTAAAAGTGCTAAGCGCAAAAGGTCGCTGTCAAAAGCTTCAACAATGACCAAAGCTTTAGCTAAGACCACTAAAATATTTTTGTGTAAATGAGGCGGTTCGTTAATTAAGGTTAGTTTTTAATATCCTGCTTCTCGGCTTCTCATCAGCTGCCGCCAGCGGGATTGAATTTTTGTAACATTTATTTAAAGGAAAGCTGATATGCCAAGAGTAAGAAAAGGAGCCGCAAGGCGCCGGGCTAACAAAAGAATCTTAAAAGCCGTTAAGGGACACAGAGGTTCAGCGGGAAGGACTATAAGATTAGCCAAGGAAGCTGTCGTAAGGGCAGCGGTTAACGCAAGGGTAGGCAGGAAACTCAAAAAACGTAATTTCCGTGGTCTCTGGATTATTAGAATCAATGCAGCCTGCAAAATGCGTTCGATTACATACAGCCAGTTTATCAATGGGTGCAAAAAAGCAAATATTGAGATTAACAGAAAAATGCTCAGCGAAATTGCTATTGCTGACCCAGCTGGATTTGATGTTATCGTAGAAGCTGCAAAAACAGCGTTGGCTTAAAATAGAATCGCTTTAACTATAATCGATAACGGTGTTCTAAATGCTTGAGCAATTCGAAAATATTGGCAAAGAGGCATTGGCTGCGTTAAAACAAATCAAGAATTCGCAGGCTCTTGAAGATTTTCGCATCAAATATATGTCTCGCAAAGGCATTGTCACTCAAATGCTTAGCAACATTGGGCAATTCTCAAAAGAAGATAAACCCAAAGCTGGTCAGCTTGCTAATAAAATTAAAAAAGAAGTGACTTCAGCATTTGAGCAGTTAAAACAAACTCTTCAGACATCGTCAAAAGGAAAATCTGAAAAGCTGATAGATGTAACATTACCTGCCAGAGAAACCAAAATTGGTAAAGCACATGTTATATCTCAAACGGTCAGCGAATTGCTTGAAATATTCGGCAGGATGGGCTTTGGTGTCGTTTATGGCCCGGAAGTTGAGGATGAGTGGCATAATTTTATTGCTTTGAATATTGGTCCTGAACATCCCGCAAGGGATCCGATGGACAATTTTTATATCGACGAAGATACTCTTTTAAGAAGCCAGACTTCAACTATTCAGATTCGTACGATGAAAAAAACCAAGCCGCCGATTCGTGTAGTTGCTCCCGGTAGGGTGTACCGCCCGGATACCGTCGATGCTACTCATATGTTCATGTTTCATCAGATCGAGGCATTAGTGGTCGATGAAGGTGTAACGATGGTGGATATGAAAACCACTATAGACCAGTTCATCAAAACATTTTTCGGACAGGATACCGTTTGGCGTTTTAGGCCAAGCTTCTTTCCGTTTACCGAACCAAGTGCGGAGATCGATCTGCTGTGGATAGATAAAAATGGCAAGGAAAAATGGATCGAGATGGGCGGTTGTGGTATGGTCGACCCGAATGTTTTCGATTTAGTTAATATCGATAATGAAAAATACACAGGCTGGGCTTTTGGTTTTGGAATCGAAAGACTCGCAATGCGAAAATACGGCATCACCGATATCAGAATGCTCTTCGAAAACGATCTCAGGTTCCTGCGTCAGTTCTAAAAACGCTAAATTTTACTCATCAGCTTTTTAAAATCGACCTTTATCCCTTTATAGCCCCCAGGTTTGTCCTTCGCTAGCCTTTTAATGTCCTTAGCAAGTTCCATTTGGCACGTCAGGCCGAGCCCATGTTTTTTCATCGAATCCAGGTCTATCAAAATAAGCTTCTCATCGGTTATTAATATATTTGATCGTTTCATGTCCCCATGAGAAAGCCCGCGTTTTCCCAACTGAGCCATCAGCTCAATAATTCTGTCAGCCATTTTCTCACGCCCCGATTCTGTCAAATTGGGATTCGCCAAAAATGCATAAAGGTTCATAGCGTCTGTATATTTACTGATATAATAAGACTGCCAAATAAAATGTCCTTTCTTCTTTTCGATAAAACCAAAAGGCCGAGGCGTTCCTATTTTTACAGATATAAGCAAATTCGCATGAAGCCAGTTACGCCTCGCACGAGAGGTTTTAAAATTTCGCCTGATCAGGTTAATAGGCCCCTTATAGTTATACCTTTTTACGACTATATCCTTATTGTTGTAATCAAATCGTGAAATATAACAGGTGTTGCTATTCTTAAGAATATCACCTTTGTCCATAAGAGTATCTATTTGTTCAATGAATTCATGCGGATTAATGTTATCGCAGAAAGGCCTCTCGAAAACACAATTGTAATCACTTGTTACTAATTTCAAAGTCCGCTTACTCGTTCGCATACATTTCTTTTGAGAATGTCTTAAACACCGTTTTTCGCTTTTTAACAGATATTTTTCAAAAGCTTTTTCATCTTTACTGTGGAACTTCCATTCTCTCTCAGCAAAGTATTTTTCACACAAATTTCTTAAATTTTGCTTATCATAATTCGGCAGTGACATCGCCAAAGCCCCAAGATTATAAAGACTTTTTCTTCTTGATAGCGCCTTTGAAGAAAAGCTCATCTGTCCCGGGTCAAGAGCATATATCCTGCCGTCTTTAATCAAAAAATTGCCCAGATGCAGATCTTTTTGAATCACACCTTTAACATGCCCTCTGGCAAGCTCACTGGTTACTTTCAGCACAAGCTCGACTTTAGCGTCTTTAGTTTGGCATTGCTGCATTGCCGAAAGAACGGTTTCTGCCCCGACGATATTCTCTGATACAATCACCCAGCTATTGTTTTTACCCCTGCCGTAAAACAATGGCTTAGCGCTGTTTAGTCCCAACTTCTGGAGTTTTTTCAGGCCGCGCCATTCTTTTTTGAAATGCCTGCCCGCACTGACCGGGTCAAGGAATATTTTTACAATGACCGCTTTATCATCCCAGATGCCGTCATAAACTTCTCGCTTGCCCGCTATCTCACGCAGCAATTCATAACAGCTTACATTTTCGATCGTCTTGGTATCTGACAATCTATTAATTTCTAATTGAACAGGAAAATCATTCATAAAATATATACTGATCCTAATTGAATTTACCCGTTTATCCGCGGGTAAATAAC
>JAGLTN010000320.1 GCA_023135255.1 Planctomycetota bacterium | reverse complement strand
AAATGAGTATGTTTGCAGTGGAGATCTGGTAGTGCCTGAAGTTGAAGAGCTTGAAGAATTAACAGATGGACAGGTGCTGCGTAATTTCAATGTTGCGGGGATGAGTTTGCTGACGGCTTTGAAGAAGTGCTGTGAATATACGGGGCTGAAGTTTAAGTTTGTTGCGGTTTTGATCGGCAGTGAAGTAAAGCAGGCGATAGTTTTTTATGATGGCAGAGTTGGCAGGAGTGTTGAGCTTAATTTGCAAAGGGCTGGTGAGCGGATAAGTATTTCGAAAACTAATATATGTAAATATAAGAGTAATGGTGATTTTGGGCATATCACTAATCGCTATATTGGGCAGGGGGCTTTTAAAGTTTTTGAGGCGACGTTCGATCTGGTAAAGGGCTGGGACAGCAGTCTGGAAGATAGTGACAGTGAGAAATTTTGCCGAAGTGACGGTCAGTTTTATACGGTTTGTGATGTTTGGCGTAAGTGGTGTTTGAATGAATCGGGCAGGTATAGTTTGAGCCCGTATGATCGTGGTGAGGTATTTGATTTTTCGGGTATTTTTGAAACGAGTAATTATCAGCGTAAGGGCAGAAGGTTTTTGCCCGCGCTGACGAGTTATAGTGGTGGGCAGTCTTTGGGGTATTTTCTTGAGGTGTCGTTTGATGATGGTTCGAGCTGGCAGCAGTATGGTGAGGATTTTGATGTTTTAAATGATCAGTGCGGAGTTTGGCTCAGCAGCGGCAGTCTTAGTGAGGATTTGCTGACTGCGGCATTGGAGGATGATCTGAAATTCAGAATTACGGCTTCGGTTGTTAGTGACGAGAGGCTTAGTTGTGAGATCGCTGACGGGGCGGTTTGTTCGACGGCGGAGGTTGTAGATGATATCGTTCGACTCGACAGTCAGTTCAGGTTTCGCAAGGTGTCTCGCTTTAGCAGGTTTTCCGGTGACGGAGGCGCTGAGATGGGAAGCGATGAGGTGGATGATACGGTTTGGCTTTATGAATTTTTGCGTAAACGAGCGAGACAGAGGATGAGCGTTATCGAGACGATTGATGTTGAGACGAGCTATTTGAATTATGGTTTTGAGGTTGGTGACATGGTTGTTAGCAGGGGCAAGAGCAGGGATGTTTTTAGTTGTCGAAGTGACAGTGACAGCGTCAGCAGTGTCAGGCGGGTTTGTATGGATTTTAAAAATCAGTGTACGAAGCTTACAATAGTAAGGCAAAAGAGAGTTGAGCTTTGATAGATTTTGCGTGAGGGGGGATTATGGAACGAGAGAGTTCTAATGGTTGGCATTTTAATCGGCAGATAAATTTATCGTTTTTGGTGCAGTTGATCTTTCTGGCGAGCCTGATAGTCGGCAGCTGGGTGAATTTGCAGAGGCAGCTTGATCTTTTGCAGCGTGATGTCGATCAGCTTTTACAGTGTCAGAAGGAATTTGAGAGGCGGGTCGAGGGGCTTTCGGAGAAGAGTGTTTCTTATGAGTATCGGCTCAGGGCAGTTGAGAGATTTGGTAGTGTTGGTTTGAAAGATGAAAGTTTATAATTTTTTGGAAAAGGGGGCGAGTATGAAAGTTTTTTTTGCCATTTTTTTTGTGGTTGGAGTTTTGGTTTTGGGCGGCTGTGAAGGATTGCGGTTTTCGGTTGGGGATTTGCAAAAGCAGAATGCGTGGGTTCATCGACAGACGGCAGAGATGGCTGCTGATGTGGCTGAGGATGAGGGCGGGTCGGACAAGCTGCTTGGGTTGACGAAGCTGAGTGAGAGGCAGAGCGAGGCGTTTGTTTTTGATTATGGATTGCCTGCGGAGCCTATGCAGTGCGACAGTGTTGAGGAGATGTTAGGGGAGAGTAATTTTGATCTGGCTGAGAGTGCGGCGGCGGAATCTGTTCGGCGGCCTGATGTGTGGGACATTGCTGACAGCGGGCTTGAACTGGCGATTGGGATATCGGCGCTTCTTGGTGGGATTTACGGGACTAAGGCAGTTAGTTTTTTACAATTAGCCAGGGCGAAGTCGACAGCGTTGAAGGAGATCATTGAGGGTAATGAGTTATTGAAGAATAAGAGCAGTGAATTGGCGGCAGAATTTAAAGCAGCACAGGTAGGACAGTCGGCGGCGACTAAGAAAATTGTTGCGGAGGTTAAGAGTTAGTTAGTTTTAGTATTGGTTTGTTTTTTTAAGGCCTGCTGGGA
>JAGLTN010000032.1 GCA_023135255.1 Planctomycetota bacterium | reverse complement strand
AGAGAATTGCCAGATTGGGCCTTTCTTTATTATTTCATCGCTATTATCCAACTGGTCAACTCTCCAATAGTAAGTCTTCATTAGTGCAAGGCCGCATGGATCATAAGTTGTTTCTGCCTGTTGACCAACATAACAAGGAGAATTTATATCAGCATTTTTAACCGCAGAATAGCTTTCATCAAAATATATGCTTTGTGAAACAGCACTATCACCTGCCCGCCACTCTAATGTACTATCGAGCGGATTTCCAATTGATTGGTGCGCTGGAGATACAACCTTTGGCACCTCTGGGTAGTCGCCAACTAACTCTGTAATCTGTGCTGGCTCCAGAACTTCATTATAAATTCTGAAGTCGGTCATTGTTCCATCCATCTCAGCCCAGAGTGTTCTACCAACGGTAAATGATGTCATTCCGTCCATTGAACCGTTTGGATCTACAGTTTGCGATGTGTACAACTCAGTATCAATATACATCTTGAAAGCACCTGTTGTCAGGTCAACGGTAGTGGTAAGTCTCTTGTAGTCACCCCAGGTTCCGCCTTCACGGAAGAAGAAGCGACTATCTTCAGGATTGAAAGCTTCCCATGTCCAGATATCCTTTGTTCCGCAGTGGTTACGAATGTGCTTACTTGATGTAGGACTCTCAATTGAAAGTATACGCGTATCATCAATAAGGTTAGCATTTCTTCCATCATAAGGATAGTTTGTGCCATCGGGATCTTCATCCCATGTTACCCAGAACGATACAGTAACCTTATCAGTCAGACCCATATCAGGAATAAGGTCATTGCCGTCACCCGCAAAAACGATACCGCTTGCGCCCCAGTTGCCACCGTCAAAGTCTATAGCACCACTAAGACCAGGGATATCAGTCCAAACATCGGAAGAACCCATAGTACCGTCATTGCCGTTACCAGAATAATCTTTTACAAGCCTTGCATTTTCAGAATCAGGAGCGTCCATCTTTAACCACAATACAGGGGTAGGTGGCACATAAATATAAGTCGTAAAGCTCCATACGTCACCTTTAATAGTTGTCGTGCTGGTAACCTCATCGATACGCCAAAAATACTGAACGCCATCATCAAAATCTACAAAAGCATATTTTGGACGTCCCCTGTTATCTATGAATTCAGCCGATGACGTTGTTGCATTATTTACCGCATCGTAATCGGTCCCTAAATAAACATCATGTGATTCTGCACTATCACCCGGAATCCATTCAAGGTAAATAGCGTAATCATCATCTACATTGATCGCCCCATCCGCAGGTATCGGTGCTGTAGCTTTCTCAACAGCTAAGCCATTCGCAACTAAAAGGAAAAACATAATAAAAAATGAAAAAAGAATTGTTTTTTTATTCATCACACTTACCTCTCATAAAAAAATAACAATATCTAAAAGCAAGCTGAAAATATATACCACCCTCACAGCTAGCTTACCGCTATAAAAAACTTCATAAACCTCACTAATGAAAAGTTTATCCACAATAAATCGAAAACACAATACATCATTATATCCCCAAAAGAGTGTTTTGTCAACAAAAAAATAACTTCCCTGCTATAGCAAGACATAACATACATTCAAAATGCCTTACCATTCAAAAACAGTTAATACATCTCCCCTCTGAAAGGCGGGCCTCTTATTCGATATAAAATAAAAAAGGGCCCGGATTTTTGTCCGGACCCTAGTGTTACTGCTTAAATCGCAGATCGAATCTGTTTTAGCCTTTAATTAAGGCCAAAGATCCTCAACGAGCCATTCGTTAGCAAGGATTGCGTAATCCTTGAAGTCAACAGCATCGTCAGTGTTGAAATCAAACTCTTCTGCATTAAAATCACTCAGTGTAACTGTTGCAGATGCCTGCCCTGCAAGAGTAAGAACCTCAGCATGAGTTAAAGCTCTGTTGTACATTCTGAAGTCATCAAAGCTGGCTTTAGCAAAGCCTCTCTCTGAGCTATCTTCAAAATCAATATAACCGCCGAGTCTGAATGTGTCGCAGCCGGCGATAGGTTTGAACTTGCCTGTACTGAACGCTTCAAGCTGACCATCAGCGTAGATGTACATATAACCAAGCTTTACATTCTTGACCATTGCATAATGGTGCCAGAGAGTATAATCAAACGGCTGTTCCTGAGTATAGCCGAGACCATCCTCTGATGACCACCGTACAGGACCATCTGAACCAGCTGTGAACAGAGTCACCAGATTAGTTGAAAACGCCGGTGCATAAGACATGAAGATTTCCCTGTGACTCAAGGCCTCACCATGACCAGCGAACAAAGCCTGGTACCATTGTGGAGCTGCTTCGTCTTTCTTCAGCCAGAATGAGAATGTTACTTCATCCTCAAGACCCGCGAATGCTGCTTCCGGAACGATCATGTTCGAACCTGAATCAGTAGTAGTTGCGACGAAGTGGATACACTTGCCGCCGCCATAGCCTACGTCGTAAGTTGCATCTGAACCAAGATTCTGAAGTGTACCGTTGTTGCCCGCAACTGAATCTGTGGTGTTGTCCTCGAAGTCATAATGCAGAACCAGGTCATCATCACTAACAGAGCCAGCGGCACTGACAGTATAACCAGCTAACAACCAGTTAAGCGAAAATACATCAAGGTCGTCATAGTTAACAATGCAGTCTTCTGTGAGGTCAGCTTCAAGTGATCTTTCAGACAGAACACATTTG
>JAGLTN010000319.1 GCA_023135255.1 Planctomycetota bacterium | reverse complement strand
ATGGTAATTGCTATATAGACGGGCGATGTTTTTTAGTTCTAAAAAATAAAATATTTTGGGTTGGTCATGTTAAAAAGGTGAAAAAATGAGTGAAGTAACTCCTACAAGCGATCATCAGATGCAATATATGAATCTGCTTGTTGCCCAGTTGAAAAATCAGAATCCGCTTGAGCCCATGGATAATAATCAGATGACTGCTCAACTTGCACAGTTTTCTCAGCTTGAGCAGCTTGCGAGTGTAAATAATAAGCTTGAGACTGCCAATTTTACTTTTTCAGATGTTATGTCAATTGCGAATCGTAATTATGCGAACTCCCTGATAGGCAGGGAGGTGACATTCTTTGCGGAAGATGAAGAAAGCGGCGATATTGTCCTGAAGACAGGTGTGGTTGACTCGGTTTACTACGATATCAGTAAAGATGAGAATCTTTTGGGCGTTAGCTCGGGTGAAGATGAATACACTCTTGGGCTTAATGCTGTTGTTAATATTCAGAGTTAAAAAAAAAGTTTTTTGTAATATTAGGAGAAATTGATATGAGTACCGCATTGTCAGCAGGAGTTACTGGATTACAGGCTCATCAGAGAATGCTTGATGTAGCAGGTAATAATATTGCTAATATTAATACTACAGCATTTAAGTCCAGTCGAATTAATTTTGCTGAACTTATCAGTGAAACTTTCGCCAAGGCATCTCAGCCGACCTCTACGATAGGTGGTACCAATCCTCAACAGATCGGCAGTGGTGTTGGGGTTTCTGGTGTTACTCCTAATATGACACAGGGTAATATTGTTAAGACTGGTAATCCACTTGACCTTGCGATAGAGGGTGCCGGTTATTTTGTATTGAGTAATGGTCAGCAGAACATTTATACTCGTGCAGGTGCTTTTACAACGGATTTGAGCAACAATCTTGTTGACCCTGCAACGGGTTATAAGGTTCAGAGAATCGGTTCAGTTGGAGAAAGTGACGGTTTTCAGGCAATAGGTAATTCTGATGTTTTGATTCCTTATAATATTGCACTTCCTGCCAGCGTAACATCTCTTATGAGTCTTTCTGGTAATCTGAGTTCTGATTCAGACCTGGCTACGCCTCAAATTCAGAAAATTGCTTCGACTGTAACTTATACAATTTCTGATGAGAATGCAGATTTAACTATACCAATAGATGAGCTTGACCAATTCAGTGGAGGAAGCGGTACAGGTGGTAAACTTGATTTAGCATCGGGTGAATCAGGTACAATTACTATTACAGGTTATCAGCCTGACGGAACAGCTATCAGCAGCGCATTTACGGTTGGTACTGATGGAGAAGCTACTCCTGAATGTGTTACATTAGGTGATCTTGTTGACCATCTGAACACAGTTCTTAGTGACGCAACTGCTTCATTGGTTAATGGACAGTTGCAGATACTTGATGATTCAAGTGGTTACAGCATGACAGATATCAAGCTTGATTATGCTGCTGACGGAACCAGCAGTAGTGATTTAACGGATCCTGCATATTTTGAAGTCCTGGTTGCGGGTGGTACAGAAGTGAAGAATACAAATATTAATATTTTTGATTCACAAGGTGGTGAACATTCGCTTAATATTGCATTTGTTCGAAAAGATAGTGATAACACATGGGATATGCTGATTACATCTGTAAGTGGTGATATTCACACCTTAGGGGTTGATGAAAGAAGAATTACCGGGATATCATTTAATGCTGATGGATCGTTCGAGGGTTGTAGTGATACAGCAGCATTTGCAATGACATTTGGTCATGATACCTCGACTATACAGACAATCGATATTTCGCTGGGAACGCCTGGAGAACTGGATGGTTTGACTGGTTTTTCAGGGGAATCTACCGCTGTTGCAAAAGACCAGGATGGTTATGAATCTGGTACTCTTACATCAATTTCGGTAAATAAAAATGGTGTAATTGTTGGTTCGTTTACGAACAATATCAAGAGAGATATCGGGACAATACAAGTAGCGTTGTTTCAGAACGCTGCTGGTCTTGAAAGTGTTGGTGGCGGGTATTATATTCCGTCTGCTAACTCTGGTGAACCTGTTGCGACTCAGGGGCTTACCGGTGGTGCCGGTTCAATACACGGCGGTTCTTTGGAAAAGTCTAACGCTGATGTCGCGACGGAATTTATTAATTTGATCGAGGCTCAAAATGGGTTTCAGGCGAATGCACGAACGATTAGTGTAGCCAATGATATATTACGGGAACTTACCAATCTGATAAGATAGTAATGGGAAGTTAAAATGATAGTAACGACTGTTTGTACAGCGTGTTTTGATGTTCTTATGGCGTTGTCGCCAAGCCAGAGATGGTCGGCGATGCGCCAGTTTAACGTTAACATCTTAACAGAAAAAGCAGTTATTATAATTTGCGTAGGTACTATTGTGATATTAGCTATTTCATTATATTTTATTACACACAAAAAAACGAATAAGGGTCATAGTATCTCAGATAAATTATTTAACGATTATGTACAGAGTTGTGGGCTTAGTGAGTATCAGAGCTATCTTCTTTCTGAGCTTGCACGTTATTTAAATTTGAACAAAAAGGAGTTGCTGTTTACTTTAGCAGATGTATTTGATCGTGGATTGCAGGCACTGACCACGAGTAACTGGTTTATGGTTAAAGATCAGCAGAATAAACAGCATCTTGTAGAAGAGTTGACTGTGTTAAGAGAAAAAATTGGGTTTGACAATGAATCTAAATTTTTGAATAAAACCCAAAAAATAGAAATAAACCAGCTGTCTGCGGGTCAGGAGTTATTTATATCTCATAGCAGAACCAGCAATTCTTCCGTCATTAAAGCTGAGCTTGTAAAAAATGAACGAAACGTTCTTACCGTAAAAACAAAAGAACCAAGCGCAATTTTTAGCGGCCAGAAGTGGTATGTACGTTTTAGTTTTATTGAATGTATATGGGAATTCGATGTAACAGTGCTTAGCTGTTATGATAATATTTTGGTATTGTCTCATAATAATAGTATCAGGTTTGCAAGCAGACGTCATTTTCATACTGTTGAGACTGATTTACCAGGTTTGATCGCTAACTTTCCATTTGCAAAAGAAGTTACAGTTGACGATACAGCAGTCAGCTGTCTTAAAAAACCGGAATTTGTTGGAGTTAAAGTCAAAAAAATTGCCGGCCCTTACCTGAATATAGAGACTAATCTTAAGGTAGCCGGCGGTAGCAGAGTTGTTCTGATATTCGCACAAGTCGGTCAGAAAAAGATACTTCAAAGCATTGCTGTAGTGAAAAATGTCAAAGAAAACGAGGATGTTTTTTGTGCTTTGGTTGAACTAACGGTGTTAACGAAGACAGATATGAATGAATTAATTTGTATGGCTAATGCAGCGGATTCAAAGCCTGATATGGTTCAGGAACAGGAAGAAGTGGAATTTAATTCCCCCGATTTTGATGAAGCTGCTCAGGAAATAAAAATTGGGCAGGAGAATTGAGATGTCAGGAGTAACAGTCCAGGCAGGAGCAAATCTGAATGCATTGATGTATGAGCTTGATCTGATAGCTAACAACGTTGCTAATGTAAGTACTGTAGGTTTTAAGCGAAGGGTCAATTCATTTTCAAAGGTTTTGGAGGCTCAGCAAAAAGCAGGTGAGCCTGTAGGTGAAGGGGAAAATAAAGTTACAACAGCAATAGATTTTTCCCAGGGAGGTCTTAAGAATACAGAGAGAAACCTTGATTTTGCATTATACGGCAAGGGGTTTTTTGTAATCGAAACTGAAACTGGTCCCGTTTATACAAGAAACGGCATGTTTAATACCAATGATAAATCACAGATAGTTGATGGTCTGGGTAGGTTAGTAGCTGGTAAAACAGGTGCGATGACAATACCTGGTGATTATGGTGTTTCTCAGTTGTATGTATCAAGCGATGGTGCTGTCAGTGTTGATGGTTTGCCGGTAGGGGAGTTTAAATTAGTTGAATTTAAAGAAGAAGACGAAGCTAAACTTGTTCCTGTAGGCAACAATTGTTTTGTTATCGCTGATGATGTTAAGCCTGAAGATGCTGCGAATGTGGTAGTTAAACAAGGGTATCAGGAGACATCTAATGTTCAAATGGTAGAAGAGTTGATGGACATGATAATGGTCTCGAGAATATATGAATCCAATGTAAAACTCATTAACTCACAGTCTGAGATATCCGGCAGTCTGATGAGTCTGGCAATGGGATAATAAATAACAGAGAATGCGCAGGCATTTCTTAATTAAGAATAAAGGAGTATTATTATGTTAAGAGCGTTTTCCACTGCGGCGACAGGTATGATCGGTCAGCAGACGATGGTGGACGTTATATCCAATAACCTTGCCAATATAAATACCAATGGCTTTAAGAGGAGCCAGATAAACTTTCAGGATCTTATGTATGTTAAGATGCGTGAAGCAGGCACTGAAGTTGCTTCTGGTATTAATTCACCCGGCGGAATAGAAGTCGGTAGCGGTGTTAAAGTTGGTTCTACGGTGAAAGTTTATAGCGCAGGTGAGTTAGAAAATACAGGCAGGCCTTTGGATGTTGCAATTTCAGGTGAGGGCTTTCTACAGGTTAGTATGCCAACTGGTGAGCTTAATTTTACCCGTGATGGGGCTCTGCAGCTTAATGCTAATGGCCAGCTTGTCACTGTAACGGGTTATACTATTGAACCTGCGATTACGATTCCAAGTGATGCAGTTGCTGTTACGATTGGTAAGGAAGGAAGCGTTAGTACTACTAACAGTTCAGGTTCTATATCGGTAGTCGGCACTTTACAATTGGCCAGATTTCCTAATCCATCCGGACTTACTGCAAAAGGTGATAATCTTTTAGCTGAAACCGAAGCGAGTGGTTCGCCGACAGTTGGTCAGGCAGGTTCAAGCGGTTTTGGGACGTTCCAATCTGGTTTTTTAGAGAAATCTAATGTGCAAATGGTAACTGAACTGGTCAATCTTATAACAGCTCAAAGGGCTTATGAGGTTAATTCACGGACTATTCAGGCAGGCGATGATATGCTTAAAACTGCTAATCGGATTGTCAGATAAGGGATTATGATGAAACTTAGATCATTAATAATATGTGTTATTGTTTTTCCAGGCTTGCTCATGTCGGCGCAGGAAAATGTGCAAAGTGACATGCTCAGGGTTTATATGCCAAGAGATATTTCAATCTCAGAGACTGTTATTACTCTTGGACAGGTGGCAATAATAAGGGCTGAAAAGCAGGAAATGGTTGATAAAGCTGAAAGTCTTCAGTTAGGTCAGTTTTCTTCTGTTGGACAGAAGATAGTAATTGACCGTGCAATGGTGAAGAGCCGAATGGCTTGCGAGGATATAGATATTTTAAAGTTGGAGATTACCGGCGCTGAGGAGACCGTGGTAACTCAAAAGCACATTTTTATTGAGTCAGCTAAGCTGGTTGAAGTTGCTGATGCGGCTTTGAAAAATGCTGCTAAACCAGCATCTGTTTCCAGATGGACCCCGATCAGAATGCCCAGGGATTTTGCAATTAATTCTTCAAGCAAAAATGTTGATTTCCAAACTTCAATTGTCAAAAGTAATGTTCCAAGTTGTGCTAAGGTTAAGATAGATATTTTTGTTGATGATAAAAAAGTTGAAAGTAAAACAGTTACTTTTCGTTATCAGTTCAATTGCAGAAGGGCAGTTGCAATAAGTACTATCGCAGCAGGCTCGGCCATCAGTGCCGATAATGTGAAAATTGAAAAATATGACAGCACGCAACCTGAGCGGGCAGATTGGAAGAGTCCTTATGGTTTGATAGCACAGCGAAAAATACCTGCCAATGCTGTTATTCATAACGGTATGGTTGCTAATAAAATATCTGAAGTGCTGATTAAACGAAATGACAATGTAGTAGTTAAAATAGAAACGCCTGGTATGACGATTAGTGCTGTTGGCAGAGCATTGGAAGATGGCAGAGAAGGCCAATGTGTGAAAGTAAGAATGAATATCAGTGCTTCTTCGCAGCGAGTTATTTTTGTAAGAGTTAAATCTGACGGCACATTAGAGCCTATATTATAGTAAGGAAAATAAAATGAAAAAAACAAAAGGGATTATATTTATAGCTTTGATTTTACTTGTCTGTTGGTCACAGATTCTTGTGGCTGGTTCTATTTGGGCTAAGAGGAACAAGAATATGAAGGATATATATTCTGATGATGTGGCACACAGGATAGGTGACATTTTGACCATTGAAATAATTGAAAAAAGTACAGTGGACAACAAAGCTAAAAGAGACCTGGAAAAATCGGATACGAGAAACACCACTTTTAATGGAGAAATAGGCCAATT
>JAGLTN010000318.1 GCA_023135255.1 Planctomycetota bacterium | reverse complement strand
TGTCGCTACATCTCCAACTGCGGTCTCAGCCTGTCAGAGAGCTATCGAGGCAGTAGAATACAGCGATGCTGACACGACAGAATTGCTCACCTGGCTCGACATCTCATAGCCTAACAACACAGTGGCAGCTGTAGGTCTATCCATAACGCCTGGGCTGACGATAGACCGAACGGTTGCGATAGATACTTTGCAGCCTATTGAAAAGTTTCTTCTGCCAGTCAGATCTTTGCATATATTTACGTGATATCAAAACTGCCGGTATCTGGTTGTCCTGGTATACATTTTTCTTTCGGCGAAAAATGGCTGAATTTGACTCAATGATATAATCTATAGCTAAACCATTATAAGTGGGCAGGAAGAAATCGGCGTACTCGATCATTCTTTTGCCGTTCTCGATTACCAGTGTGGGCTGCTTATATAGAAATGGGATGCCATAGGTTTTGAGCATTTTAGCGATAGAAGATTCTTCTTTCGATTCGTATGGATAGTCCGGGCCGACCAATCTATCTTCAAGGGCCGGGCTTGCATTTACTGTTCTCACTTTTTATTCACTTGTTTTGCCTTGGCGGCGATTTTTCTGGCTGTTGCGGTGAGCTTGTTTTCGGTATGTGCTATTATCTTAAACAGTCTGCTGTTGTGTTTTTGTAGTTTTTCAGCTTGTTTCAAGCAGCTAACGAGCTTTTGGTTATCATATTTGGCGGTGTATTGCTGAGCCTGCCTGTTCAAATCCTTGATACGCTTTTCATTTTCGGCTACAGACTTATCCAGTCGTTCCAGGCGTGTATCGATGCCAATAAGCTGATTATAGTTTGCGGCCATATCGGCGGCAGCTTTTTTCTTTGCAGAGACAGGCAGTTTTGAAAATACATATTTTGTTTCCTCTAATCTGGCAATATGGCCGTTGCGGATTTGATGGGCTTTCACGCGAAGCTGTGCCATTCTTTCAGTTAAGTACCCCTCGGCAGGCAGCATCCGTTTTAGCTGCACCATAATGTTACCGGCTTTTTCCGGATGTTTGTTCAATGTAGCGGATTGTTTACGGAGTTTTCGTGTGGCCTTTGTGAGATTGTCTGATAAATGACGATCCCTGAACAAATTGGCCATGGTTTTCCGTGACTGCGGAATGTCTACCGGTCGTTGCGGCAGACGAAAGCCGCTTGTGCTGTTGGTGTGTGATAAGAAGGCAATCAGGCCTATGATCAGGGTAACCACCGTGATCGTCTGAATGATGTCGGAATCTATAGGGATATTTAGATGTAGTACTTGTGCTATTAGAATACACGCTCCGGCCGTTATACCTACTCCCGCCCAGGAGCCACCGATCTGCTTGATAGACTGGTACATCACAAATGAAAGAACGAGTATTGCAAAACCTATAGCTATAGGTCCGAGATTTCTGATTGAGAGGTCATTGGCCTGTTCCCACCATACAAGGCCTATCGATAGAGCAAAACCAATGGATACGGACATCGCAATGGCTGCTCTTTGATGGTCAAATCTTTTGGCTAATACTGCATATGCAAGCGATGTAAAGAATGCAAAGGCTAAAACAAAATCCGGCAAAAGCGATTCCAGCCATTGATTTAGATTCAGTTCACCAAATAGTCTTTCGGGTCTCATGCGAGACCTTATAGATGGGAGACTATAAAAACTTTTTGTTTTTATAGCAGCAAAACAAAATCGACATATTTATATACACAGGCCCCTTACAGGTATCGCGGAGGTGATGTTTATGCCGAGAGGAAGGCCTTTTAAGTGTCCATATTGTGGATCATCTAACACAGTAAGTAAGGGGGTTAGAAAAACAAAGTCTATAGGCATTCGCAAACTCAGACTTTGTAAAAATTGTGGTCGAAAGTTTACCCCAAAGAACCAGAAGTTAGTCGAAGAATGAACATAATAAAACTTGCATTTGACATGGCTGCGGTGGTGCAGAACTTTTTCGGTAAGGCACGGCGGTTCTATTACCTTGTTATGCTATTTGGCCACCGCTGCCCAAAGTGCAACAGTGCACTAACAATGGTAGCTGAGGGTATGTGCCGATGTGATTCATGTGAGTTTGAGTTAGATCCAACGGTTGAATTTCAAAGGTGCTCAAAATGCGGCGGTATTCCTGTATTGCGTGTCAGGCGGTATTACTGCGAAGACTGTAACAGCGAAGTGAGGTCGAAGTTTCTTTTTGATACCCTGCCGTTCGAGCAAGAGTATTTTAAGGCCAAAATGGCCGAATCACGACAGCGAAAAAAGGAGCAGAAAGAACGTGTCCGAAAGATGTTAGCTGAGAGCCGTTCAGCTGATCTGCCGTTGCAGATAGGCGATCTAAATGACATGCCCGGTCTGGTAGAAGCTCTCAATGGTCTGACAGCAGGCCTGGATACAGGGTTTACAATTCAAACACACGAAGAGTTCAATCTGGGACGCTACGAGAGGCACATACAGGCCCATATAGAGGATTTCCCTGTAAATCTGCTGGATATACCACCACTTAGTGAAAATGCCCGAAAAGATGTTATTTGGCGGTTTGTCGCGGTTATATTCCTTGCTCATACTGGTATTATTGATATATGGCAGGATGGCCGGGATATTATGGTGATCAAGCATGAAACTGACACAGAAGGACAAGGAGTTTTTGGAGAATTTGAAGAAACTGACCGAGTCGAAAGACCTTTGGGTAGAATTGAAGTGTGATGAGCCGAGCTATATGGTTCTTAAGGGAACTTACGGTGAAAAGATTCACAAGACCTTCAGGGTGACACGACAAGGGGTACGCTGGCGATTTCAGCGGCTGTTCAACCATGTCTACGTAGAAGCATTTCTTACTATTTTGATGATAGAAAAAATCTTTGGCTCACAGATGCGGGAATATGCTGTCAGGATAAGCAAGGAAAAGTATGCCTTGAGACAGGAAGCTTTACGAAGGAATATTGAAAGCCAGGAAAGTTCTACATGATTTCGCTGTGGTTTAAAACAAAACATTTATAAGTCGATTTACATTAACACCTGTTATTAACCCTATTTTGCGGACACCTTTTTCATAAAGGCGAATACCCGCATGAGGAAGTTCAGCACATGAAAGCGACGGGGTCAGACCCGACTCATCATGAAGCGATTCCTCGACGAGAAATCAGGATTGGCCAACAAGCCAACCAAGATTTATGTAGATAGTTCTATAAACTTGTTTCGCACATTAACTTTCGACGAGAGAGTAATTTCTAAAGAATTTACAGGTAACTAATTTTAACCAGATGGCACGCTCACCAAGTGAGGGGTGTCATCGCTTTTTAATGAAATGGAGGTTTCAAAAATGCAAACAATTCAAGCAAAGGTAAGTGAAAGATTATTAACAAAAGCCAGTAGACTTTTCACTGGCACACTGGATGGCAGGATAATTGAAATCCTGCAAAACTCAAGACGAGCGGGTGCGACACACGTAAACATTATCAACAAGGATGGTTTTATTACAGTCTGCGACAACGGCAGCGGGATTGATGACTTTTCAAAACTGCTGCATCTCGGCGATTCGGACTGGGACGATGCAATGGAAAAGTCGGAAGACCCCGCAGGTGTCGGTGTATTTTGCCTGGCACCAAGAGAGGTAACTATTTGCAGCGGAAACAGGAAGGTATGTATAACCGAGAAGGCATGGACAGACGAGCCGGTTAAGGTTGTGCAAAATGGTGAGTCTATAAAAGGTACAATCCTTGTATTCGGCGATGATCCGTGGGAATTTGGCACTGTTGAAAAACATGCTGTTTTCAGCGGTCTGATAGTTACAGTTGACCGGCAGCAATGCGGTAAGGAGCAGTTTTGTTCTGAGGATGCTGCTGATTATCCTGCGTTGGGCTGTAAAGTCGAAGTATGTCATAAGAAGACCCTGAATAAATGGCATACACATTTCAGGCACGGCTACTATTCCAATGATGTCCTGGTCAACTTCCATGGTCAGGTGATCTCTTTTACAGATTCGCCGGTAAGTGATAGGGAGCTTACTTTCCTGGTGGATATGACCGGAGAGGCCACAGGCATCCGGCTGATGCTGCCGGCACGAACTCAGCTTATTGAAAACAAAGCTTTTGAAGAACTTAAAGCTGCGATTGAGATCGAGACGTATAAGTTCATACAGAAACAAGGCTCGCATAAATTGCCTTTCAAGGAATACAAACGTGCGAAGGAACTTGGCATTGATCTACCTGAGGCTGAACCTGTCTTTGATGTGGGGCTGCTTTATGGTGAGAATATAGAGCCAATAGAGATAACAAGGCCGGAGGATTTGCCTCTGAGCAAATGTTACAGGCTAAGCAAGGACTGCGAAGAGAATAGCGAAACTGATGAGGCTAATATGCATCTCCTGGCGGCAACAGGGAAGTTCAAAGAGCCTTTTGTGCCGGTAAAGATTCGCCCTGCTTATGATGGGTACAACTGGGCGAACCTGCCTGTGGTAAATAAAGTCGAAGTTACTGTGGGCAAGGAGATCGGCAAGCAAGGTATATGGAGCGAAACGCTTGTTGCTGTAGATTCGTTGCAAATAGCAGTACAAACAAGCGATGGCAAGGTTTTCAAATCTAATGTACTTATGGCGGTACTCGATGAGCCCGTTGAGAAACGAAGCTGGTGCTGTATGAATGTGTACATCACGCTTGAGGCCAGGTGTCAGTTAAGTACCACCGATATATGGTTCCATCTTGGAGGTTGGAATGATGAAGGTGATACATGGGACACACAGAAATATCAAGTTGAGCAGGAACTTGACCAGTTTTGGGCAACAATAGTCGGCCCAGCGGAGTACCTGCGGTCAAAGCTGCGAGAGTGTCTTTATGGTCTTGTTAAGGACTGGAAACAGATAATCTTCGATGATAACGAGGCCATTACGATCACATACAAAGATGGAACGGTAAAGTCATACGAATCACCATATAAGAATTCCGCTGCCACTTAAACATTAGTACGTAGTTTTTCAATTCAAAGTATCAATCAATTTAATCAGACGGCACGCTCCATACACTGCGAGCGTGCCATCGCTTTTTAACGAAATGGAGGTATTAAAATGGCTTGGAGACCAACAGAGTATTTAATCGAAGGTGAACTCGACAATCGAAATCCTGATAAGGTCACGGGATGGATGAAGTTCGCAGGTATGAAGGAAAATGTAACCTTTGACCTGGAAGGCGACTTCCACAGGGACATTCGCGGGGCAAAGGTAAGGCTTTGGGGAGATGGTGAATCGGCAAATGCCGAAGTGGCAGAGAAGTATATGGAAGGCTTTGCTCAGCACCAGACAGGTAGTGTCGGTGATATGACGGCAGGAAGAGAACCGGCAGATTATGTTTCGTATCCATATTGGGAGCTGTATTCCCAAAATGGAAGGGTTGTTGTTGAACTCGAACCTGACCAGGTTGAGATTTTGACACAACCGATACCAGCTTGCGAGTCGGATCCAATCAACAGGAAAAAGCAGGCTGAGAATATGGACGGCTTTTTATGCGGAGTAGCTTCTGCATGCGGTATTCCGGAACAACATGCAATTGCGACCGGCAATACTGCAGCCGTTGAGCGTGCCAAGATGGTTTTAGCCAATGACAAGATCCGAGGCATGAAACTGTTGCCAAAGGAGATTCGTGAGCAGTTGCCACCTTTGTATTCTCAGGATGGCAAAGGCGGAAAAGCTATTGTTCACACGAAGTACTTTACCCCGAGCTCAAATTGGACATGGTTTGCAACTGAGGGGGAGCCTGTGCTGGACGAATCTCAAAATGAGGTCGATTACAGATTTTTTGGATTGGTTTTCGGCCACGAACGAGAATTTGGATACTTTTTATTAAGTGAACTCGAAGAGGTAAGAGGGCCAATGGGTCTGCCGATTGAAAGAGACTTGCACTTTAAGCCCAGGCCCCTGGAAGAAATAGCACCGGAGATGTTCAGAAAGGAGGGCCAGCAATGAGTAGCAAAGATTACAAAATAGTACCGCCGCCCAAAGACAGTGGCAGCGAACCGTTGTTTCGAATTGTGTATGAAATCGATGTCAACGCTGCTGATGAAAGAAAGGCAGCCGAGCAAGCCTGGCAAATGATGCGGGCTGAAGATGCATTTGATCCTATTATGGTAGTCCTGGATAGTGAAGGCAAGCAGGCAATGTTTGATTTGTCTGAATACCTGGAGTTCAACAAGGTTACAACAGGTTTTGTTATTCAAAAATTCCGTAAGGACAATACCGGTAAGTTCAGATGTACCAATCAGGAGTTTATCGCAGGTGATGATGTTCAATATGAAAACGTCAAAGATGAGACAATTGAGGCACCGGAACATGAGTATCAACAGTTCAATATGACACTGTTAAGCAGCAGCCAGATTATTGATCGGTTGGGGGATGTTATTACAAGCATCGATGTTGGTGGTGAACAGTCAAGACAGTTTGCCCATGAGATAAAAATC
>JAGLTN010000317.1 GCA_023135255.1 Planctomycetota bacterium | reverse complement strand
GGTGACGCCAAGCAGAGTATTTATGCTTTCAGAGGCTCTGAGCCTGCAATTTTCCTCGATAATCTCAAAGAAGCATCGCGAGCGGAAACATCAGACAGGCGTGTGGATTTGGCGGTTAATTTTCGTTCGGTAAAGCCTGTACTTGATTTTGTTAACCAGGTTTTCTCTCGCATTATGAGCAGCGATATTTCGCAGATCGATTACGATGAAACCGCGATGCTAAAGAAGCTGGATACTGACAATCCGGCTCCGATCAGTCACTGTGCCGTCGAAATTAATTTGCTGGAAAAACCAGGCAGATCCAGCCCAACGGAGGACGAGGATAATGGCTCCGATGAGATGGAAACTTGCGCCGACAGAGATTTTATCAGCGATTCTCAAACCCAGGCAGCAATGATCGCAAAGCGAATAAAGCAGATGGTTGGCGAAGATACAGGCCAAGCTGAATTTCAGATTCACGATGATAAGCTCAAGTTAACTCGCCCTATACGATATGGTGACATTGCGATTTTGATGAGGAGTCCATCTTCATCGGCTGCTGAATATATAGAGATATTTAAACTTGCAGGGATCAACGTCAGCTCATCTGGAGCGGGTGGCTATTTTGAGACGACCGAAATAACCGATTGCATATCGCTGCTGAAGGTGCTGGACAATCCTCGTCGCGATATCGAATTGACAGCGGTGCTGCGAAGCCCGTTTTTTAAGATAACCGACGGACAGCTTACCCTGATAAAAACATACGCCAAAGACAATGGCAAAAGGAAAATGGATTTTTACCAAAGTACGTTGTTTTATATAAACGGCAATAGTGGTGACGAATTGGCTGACAGGCTCAAAGATGTTTTTGAGAAAATGCATCATTGGCGGATGATCGCGACGACCAAAGGCCTTGCCGATATGATCTGGCAGTTATACCGTGACAGCGGCTACCTGGCTTTTGTCTCTGCACTTCCTAAAGGCCCATCACGCAGGGCAAATCTGCTCAAGCTGCACGATAAAGCCATTCAGTTCGAAGGTTTTGTCAGCAGCAGCAAAGTCGCCTGCCTGACGCGATTCGTTGAATTTGTTGAAAAACTCCAGCAGAGCGGCCGCGACTGGGCAAGTGCCGAACCCGAGGCCCAAACCCAAACAGGGGTTCGGATTATAAGCGTTCATAAGAGCAAAGG
>JAGLTN010000316.1 GCA_023135255.1 Planctomycetota bacterium | reverse complement strand
GGGATTGGTAAAGAAGGTATATCTCCCTGACCAAGATTTGTCAGTGGAGCAACGCCGCCGTTAGTCGGACCGGTATACATGTTTGAATGGCCATGCCTGTCATAATAGCCGAATATCATTCCCGCAGCTGTTGCGGAACAGCCGTAAGTCCAGGTCGAAGTTGGCACACCGTCAAGGACGATATCGCCTACATCGGAAATTGTTTGCGATGACGATCGAACTTCGGGTTCGTCCAGTAGTCCCTTTTCTGTAGCTTCGAGTGCCTGCTTCCATGATCTAAACCGTTTGCCCCTGCCGATCTGTTTTTTCCATTTCACTAACGATCTTTTAGGCGGGCTGTCCATGGATGTTATTTTTATATTAGCCAGTTCGCTATACGAAAGCTGATCGCCATAAGTTGTAGGCCCCGGAATTGCGGGGGTTGACAAGGCTTGAGGCAATGTTTCGCCTGCGGGGTTTATGCCAGAAGGGTAAGTCTGCTGCCAGTTAGGCTGATTAACCTCAGCGATGATATATGTCCCCGGGTTGAGGTCCTGTAATGAGTAAGCACCGTTGGCATCTGTAATGTCATTCGGTTCATTGATGTCGAAGAGGTAGTTATCATTCAAGTCGGCGAAGATACGCCAGCCTTGAAGGGCCGGTTCGTTACTATCCCAGATACCGTTTGCGTTGATGTCATTGAATTTGTAGCCGTTGATGCTTCTGCCAACTCTGGTAAGAACGGTAAATTGTTTTGAATATTCATTGTTTGATTCGTCTAATTCTGTTACTTCATCGTCGTAGTCACATACTACTTTGAAAGTATGAGGACCTTCGGAGAGAGGCGGGAATACCGAATCAAGTACATCGCTGACAATATTCATCTCGAGAGAATCTTTTTCGACGTATTTAATCAGTACATCATCGAGATATAGGCCGTATTTGAACCCCCAAGCATCTGCATTACCTGAGTTTATACAACTGTAATCAACATAAATTATTTCGTCATCATATATAGTCGCAGAGACTGTGGTGTCGGTTACATTTGAAATAACGATTTTATCATCCCATCCTAAAAGCTGGTAAGGCCTTAATTCTGGTTTTTCCTCGCCGTATTTATAATGAATAGTTAACTGCACATCTGTAATTTCGCCGGTGTCAAAAAGTGCGGTATCGCGAACCTGGAAATACCAGTTAGGATCAGCGGGGGAGCCAAGGAAAACTACCGTATCCGTGCGAGTTTCGTCTATATTATTGCCGCTGCCTCCCTCGTTGTCACGGATCATCCAGCTATTGGTTATAATATTGGGGTCATTCGGGTCAGTTGTGAATAATTTTATTTCAAGGTCGCCGACATAAGTATGCTCTATAACGTAATGTGCATCCACTTTCCATACATAGGCATCAGCCGGCAGAAGATTTGGGCCTGCTAAAGCGGGATCGTAAATGAAGTTGATTCCAGTCCAGTCGCCATTGGGGCCGTCAGGAATGCTGATGCCGTTACTGTCGCTCCAAGTGAAAATCAGCTGCTGTTCTTCGAGGTTAACTGTAAAAGAATTACAATCTGTAGTTACTCCGACGGCAGCGGTTGAATCGGCGAGAAGATCGGTGTTGGTGTAAGAAACAAGTTTTACATAATCTTTATCGAGTTGAGGTAAGGTATTCTGCGCAAACAAAATCTGACTCAGAACAAATACTATTGTTAGAGTGAAAATCCTTTTCATCGTTCTAAAAACCTCCTTTTAAATGCTTTGAAAAACCGTTCCGAACAGAGCTACAACTGATAAGGTTCTGATGGGATTTTGATTAAAATATTCATATAAAATAATTTTCAGACTCCATAGAGTATCTACGCAAAAAACTTTCAAGACATCATTATACTAAAATTGGTGTCATTTGTCAATCAAAATATCGTCAAACGACGCTTAGGGCGTGAATTCTGGGTTTTTTATTATTTTGTCTTTGAAATGAATTTTTTGTTCTGATAATGGGATATATATTTCTGATATAATCATTTTAAACGCCTCTTTGCTT
>JAGLTN010000315.1 GCA_023135255.1 Planctomycetota bacterium | reverse complement strand
AAAGATAAGAAGTTATGGATTTATTCGCGGACATCTCTTACCCTGAAGGGTATACTACCCTAAAGGGTATAGATCATATAAAGACCAGCGATGATTATCAAGACAGCGCAAATTTTCTTTATTACAGTTGTAGCTTTTGATTTTTCGTTCCACTTCATATATCTGTTCACAAGCTCGCTGCAGCTTCCCGCTAACACAATAAAGCCGCAATGACCTATCGCATAAGCCAGCAATAAAACCAAAGAGTAAACAGCCCTTTCTCCCGCAACCTTAAAGACAACCGCCAACATCGGTGCCATATAGGCAAACGTGCAAGGGCCGATAGCGATGCCGAATACAAGACCAATTATAAATGCACCCAAAAGCCCCCTGCCCTTAAACCTGCTCATATTCGGACTCGACCAGTTCAGCGAAATAACATCGAGCAAGACAAGTGCAATAACAAAAAATATACCAGCTACAAAATAATTACTCCAGCTGCCCACATCACCAAGCATCCTCCCAGCCATAGCGGTAATTACTCCAACACCTGCGATAGTAATTAATATCCCCATAGAAAAAACCAGCGATATCGCAAAAGCTTTTTTAATGGTTTTTTCTTTCTGCTGGCTGATGAATCCAACCACTAATGGGATACTCGCCAAATGACAGGGGCTGAGCAAAATGCTAAGCAGTCCCCATACAAATGAAGCTGAGATAGCAACACTGCCGGAGCCTTCAACTGCACGGGTTAAATTTGTAAAAAGCTCATTAATCATTTGCTTTCCTTTTTTGTTAATTGCTTTTTATATGGATAAACGGATAGCAGCCTCGGCAACTCGAATACCAAGATTTTTTGCTGAATCCATGCCGTATTCATCTTTGCTGATATCATCTTTATAAGCGTTCCACAATGTAGCTCCCTGAAGTGCAGGAGATTTTCCGCCCACGCACATTGCCTCATGGCAAAGCATGGCTGCATGAATTTGTTCGATAACCAATTCCTGACCTCCGTTGCGATATGCTCCGACAGCCAGAGCTCCTACTGCTTTATCCTGTAGAAGCAGTTTCGGTTTTCTCAAAACCGCTAAGCGTTCCAGAAAGGCCTTACATAAAGCACTCATGCAGCGATAATATACCGGTGAGCCGATTATTATTCCACCTAAATTGGGAGATCGGAGAGTAGGCTCTATTGCTACTGAAAAGTTGTCGATATTTTTTTCTGCTCCTGCCGGAGTGGATTCGCTGCCCCAGCCGGGAATATCCATGCCTCCAAGGTCTATTAGCTTTACCTCAATTCTGGAATCTGTTTTTTGTGCAGCTTCCAGCGCAGCTTGAACCGACTTGGAGGTGGTCTTGCCTTTACGCGGACTGCACGATATTCCGACAATAAGCCTCTTAGAATTTAAATCTTTCTTTTCCGTTCCTGCTGAAGCAGAAACAGCTCCACTTGTCGCAGCTGCACCGACCACACCTAAGAAATTGCGTCTTGAAATTATTTTTTTCATGGTTATTTCGCTTTCAAAATTACATTATTTCTTTACCAGTTCAATACCAAGTTCTTTCCACTTTGCCAATATATCTTCCTTGGCGAAAAACCCCTCATGTCTGAAAAGCTCATTGCCTTGCTTATCAAAAAATATCTGAAGCGGGATCAAACGAACATTATATTTCTGTGCGGATTCACGGTCCTGCCAAACATCTATAAATTGAACTTTCAACTGCCCCTGATAGCTTTCAGTTAACTCCTTAAGTATAGGCATCATCTGCTTGCACGGAATACAACTATGAGAGCCAAGCTCAAGCAGCAAAGGAAGCTGCTCCGCATTTTCATTGTCAACTACTGTTGTCTTATTGTCGGTTCCGTTAATTGCATTCAAATCATAATTGTACTTAATACGCTTTGCGACAACCACAAACATCACAGCCGCGATCAATGCAACGGGTATTACTGTTTTTTGCCATTTTGTTTTCATAAGATATTCCTTAAGATAACATGCTTTTAATTTCATCAATACTCAAAACTTTACCTGTCGATTTAACCTCACCATCGATTGCGATAGCAGGAGTTATCATTACGCCGAATCCCATTATATCATTAATGTCGGTAACTTTCTCAATTTCAAATTCGATCCCCAATTCACTTGCCGCAGTCTCTGCAACCTCTGTGAGTTTCTTACACTTGGGACAGCCCGTTCCTAATATCTGTATCTTTTTCATTAATTCACCTTTCAAAATATACTGCCGAATGCTATCCCTGATACCGTTGCCATTACTATTACCAGCGACACGAACACGATAGTTTTTTGCGTACCCATTACCGAGCGTATCACTAACATATTAGGCAAGCTAAGTGCAGGCCCCGCAAGCAAAAGTGCAAGTGCGGGCCCTTTGCCCATCCCCGCGCCGATCAAACCCTGCAATATTGGAACCTCCGTCAAAGTTGCAAAATACATAAACGCACCCGCTACAGATGCAAACAGATTCGCCCATAAAGAATTACCGCCAACTGCTTTTTCAACCCAGCCCGAAGGTATCAATCCTTCTTCACCGGGCCTACCCAAAAGGGCACCTGCGATTATCACACCGAAAAGCAGCAATGGAAGTATCTGCTTTGCAAACCCCCACGAAGCGGCAAACCAGTCCTGCGTTTCATTCTTCTCAGTAGATGTTATCGCAGAGATACCAATGATCCCCGCAATAAAAGCGATTATAGGTCTTTCAGGAAACATAAACGCAAGCCCAGCTGTGGGAATCGCTGCTATTAAAATTTTATACCATTTAATTTTGAACCAGCTAATAAGGATCACCCCTAAAGCCAAACCAAAACCAGAAGTCACTATCCACTTGGCGGAATAAACAGACGCCCAGATTCCACTGCTTTCCTGAGGCTTGCCCCAATTGGCAAAAACAAGTATTCCGACCATCGATGCAAAATAAATCCCGTTCTGCAAAAGATTCCTCTGCTGTTTTTCCACCGGCATAGCAGGAGCATTGTTAGCTTTGGCGATTTCTTCCTTGCGATAAATAAAATGCATCAGCAAACCTATAACAATACTGAAAATAATCGCTCCAACCGCTCTGGCAATTCCCATTTCCACACCAAGTATCCTCGCAGTAAGAACTATCGCAAGAACATTGATAGCCGGCCCCGAATAAAGAAATGTCGTCGCAGGACCAAGCCCCGCGCCCATTTTATAAATCCCCGCAAACAAAGGCAGCACCGTACAGCTGCAAACCGCCAAAATCGTCCCCGAAACACTCGCGACACCATACGCCAAAAATTTATTAGCTTTAGCACCGAGATATTTCATAACCGATGCCTCGCTGACAAAAACCGAAATCGCACCAGCAATAAAAAACGCGGGTACCAGGCAAAGCACAACATGCTCCCTTGCATACCATTTTACTAATGCAAGCGATTCAACGATCGCATTATCAAAACGCTCAATGCCTATCGGTAAAAAGTAACAGCCCAAAAACACTGCCAGTATGACACCAAGCTTTTTATATTCTTTCTTCCAATCCATAAAAATCTCTTTGCTTAACTTAATGCTTTGAATATTTCTCCATCTTCTCTGTACTGCTGCACCAAACAGTCCGTTATACATCCCAGAAATTCAAAAATGCAAGGCCGCTTCAATGTATAAATTACCCTCAACCCTTTTTTCTGCGATGACAATATCCTGGCCTTGACCATTACCGACAAATGCCTCGAAACATTCGACCTTTCCGAGTTGACATATTCAGCAATATCACAAACGCATTGAGGCCCAGCCTGCAAAAAATGCACCACTGCAATCCGCAAAGGATGCGCAATCGCCTTAACAATTTCGGCTTGCTCTTCAAACATTCTTTTTTCTTTTGCATTCATAATTTTTAAATCCTGTTTTTTAATAACTATATGACAATATACTCACATAATAAGTAAAAAGTTCATTTTTTGCCAATAAAAAACGGTTCATCCGGTTAATGCATAGGTATTTCCGTTTATCCTCGTTTTTTGAGGCGTTATAGAGGAAAAATCATTTGGGCAGATGGCCTAATTTGGGATGATAGAGATATTGCAAAAAATGAAAAAGAAGCTATCTTCGCCCGAGAAGATAGAATTATTGTTGAATATGATAAGCTCAAACGTTTGTAATTTCGGCATATTCTTTTTTTTTAAATTCACGCGACAATTAGTATAACAAGCCAGTTTTTGGCGAGGAAAGCAAAGTCCGTGAAATCGACATTGCCGTCGTCAATCCAGATGCTACGGACAATACAGTGGCCTTCAAAAAGTTTCTTCTGGTTGTCTCTGATGGCATTTTTTTTATTGTTCCTTTCAAAATATTAGCAGATTTATATCGAAAAAACGCCTATTTTGCAATTGTTTAAATGCCTGAGCAGTAGGGCGATTTGATTTTGCTGCTTAAATATGCTATAATAGCTCTGTGGTGAATATTTTAGGAGTTAAGTGATGAGAAGGAAAAAGTTTCTACATAAATTATTGGAAGCTGAATGTATTTTAATAATAACGCTTGTAATAATGTTATTTTCGCTGGCGGGTTGCGGCAAGGTTGGGGTTAAGGATCCGGTTTTTGTGCCTGGTTTTGGTGAATCATTCAAAGGCCAAACAGCTGAGCAGAGGCCGCCTGTTTTTCAAAATGGCGACATCATCTGCTATCGCATGAACAAAAATAAAAAGGGCATCGTGATGCAGGCGGATTATAAATATGTGCCAAGGCTCGGGGCGTGGTATTGCGTGGTTGATTTTTATCCTTCGTCGGCATTGCTGCATTTTGATTTTTCAGGCTTTGATAACTATGAGAGACGCTATGTTTACGAGTATGAATTAGAGCTGACGCAAGCTTACCAAAAGCAAGCCCACACAATGCCGGCTCAATGGCAGTTCATGGAATTGCAGATAGTGCAATAGGTATAGCTGCTGCGTACAGTCAGGTTATTGCTTGACTTTTGTTGTCTTATAATGTAATGATTCAGCTATGAATAAGGTTATTATCAAACTTCGCGGGAATTTTTCTGTACTATACCCTTTGAGGCTAAGATCCCGATGTATATCGGGATCCCTGAGGATAAACGGAACACGAAGAGCCGCGATAACGAAAATTCAATTGGGGTTAGTATAATAAGGTAAAAAATGCAAAAAAAGTTGATGTATGCAATAATCGCTGTGAATCTGGCGATGGTGGTAAATGTTTTTGCTGTGCTTCAAAACAAAAACTTATTGCCGG
Organism: Planctomycetota bacterium; assembly: GCA_023135255.1. Taxonomy (GTDB): domain Bacteria; phylum Planctomycetota; class Phycisphaerae; order Sedimentisphaerales; family Anaerobacaceae; genus JAGLTN01. The sequence continues at coordinate 4,072 of JAGLTN010000315.1, read as the reverse complement.
GTTCTGCTGAATTCAAGAACGACGACGTTCATATTATCGTCAATATACAGTCAAGCGTTTATACTTATAAAGTGACTAATCCTGGCAATTCTCCGATTGTTAAATTCGAAATAAACCAGCATGCGGCGTACAATTTTCTGACGCCAAAAGGCTGGGAAAAAGAAGAGGCATCTGATATTTTCAGAGCATGGACCGATGACCCGGAAAATGCTATAGAAGGAAAGAAGGCCGCTGAATTTTCCATGCGAGTCGGCAGCAGTGGTGCTGTTCTCGGGCTGGGGACAGCCAAAGTATATTTTAAATCCGGAAAAATCAGCACATTTGACAGTTTATGGGTACCGGCTCCGGAACCTAAAAGTCACATCATCCTGGTGGCAGTTTTGATTCTGGCTGTTATGCTGCTTCATACTGCCCTTATCGTTTATAAAAAACGCAGGGGAGGAAAACTTACCGTTTGAGTTGCTCGGTAAGAGGAAAATGTTCTTTTAAGAGGACAGCTAACGCCTCCCGCAGAAGCTTTTTGCATTGCTCTGTGCCAGCAGTCAAATCGCCGCCAATAGGACAAAATGTTGCAGCCTCAATCTTACTGAAATAGACATGACGATTTCCGGGTGTGGCTATAACCCACCTGGCCTGCTCCCTGCTATATCGAAACTGCCCTTCTACAAAAAAGACATATGTCACAATACTATAACGCTCTGGTTTCTCAAGTATCAGCAAGCGTGCTTTAACGTATGGGTATTCCGGTGCCAATTGAGGTGTGTCGATTGTAAATGTCGACATTTTCCTAACTATGGCACCAGCCTGCCGAGAGCATACCTCGGGTGTATGCGGTATTTTTTCTCTGGGGTCACTGTAATATGTTACAAACAGAACGAAATGGTCAGGGCTTTTCATGATATCAGTTGCCATAAAATCAAGATACAGGAATTCATCGGTTCCGAGATCAGCTTTCAAATTATCTTTGCGGATAAAGTCCCAGCCTTTCCGAAAAGATGGTAAAGATAAGAAATCAAAATCTTTCAATGCCTTGCGAATAGCAATCGGCTCTTTCATATAATGTTCTTCCAAAGCCTGTACGCCCGGGCGAAGTCCTGTTGCCGCTGCAAGTAGGATTGCTACCGACAATAAAAAACGCAAAGAAAGCAACTGACTTCCAGAAATTCTTTTTTTAAGTTTAATCATGGCTGCTGCCTCCATCAGAGTTCTCATCTTCATCGACTTCGACAAAAAGATTCAAATTTACCGAGGAAATAAACGCGAAAAGAGCATAAACAGCAAACAAGCAACACAAAGCTGAGATATTTCTCGGCAGCGGGCTTGCATAACTGACCGGTGTGTATATTACAATCAAACCCCAGCAGAGGAAACGCAGGAAATTACAGAATAATATAACCGGTATCGCCATAACACCAACAATAAGAATACGCCAAATTGATCGGCTTTGAGAAAATAAAACAAACACCCCTATCATTGCCATACTCATCAGCAGCCTTACTCCGCGAAAAGATTCGCCAAGTGCAACCGCCCCGGATTGTTTATCTGATGAAAAAATCACATCAACACCTTTAAGCACAATATCAATTCCTGGTAACATCTCAAGTGTCATAGCTACTGCTTTTATGGTATATGTTTCCGGACGGATGACCAGGGCGGCATATATGCGTGTGCTGATTGGAATTGCCAACAATAAAAGTATTAATATTGGCAACGAGAGCTTTAAAACACGCCATCCACCAGCAACTAATATCACCCCAGCCAAAGTCGGGATCATAGCGATATCACGAATCTGTCCATAATTAAAAGGCCATGCGGCACCGGCATAGATGGCAATGCCCAGAACCATAAGTCCAATTCCACACCATGACCCTTTAGTCAGGCTTTTAGCAAACGAATCACGCCGACAGTAAATGATTAACGCTATTGCTACAGGAGCAACTAAAGCATGTATCCTTTCGCTTGACATGGATACTATTGATACTATATTTATCAATTCAGGCCGAAAGAGCCATATGAAAAAACCTGATAAAATCGCAAGCCTGACCAAAGTCCATATTATTTGATCAGTATCTGTCTTTTGGTGAATCTGCATTTACCGCCCTTTCATGCAACATCGTTAAAGAACACTACGGCACATAATATGCCCAGGCACTTCGTCCTGTACTGAATACCTGCCAATGAGAAAACAACAGACGCTCAGTATACCGGGTAACTTCTGCATCAATCTGGGTTCTTTTCTGCCAGACCATTATATCATATTTAGCCTTTTTAGCTTCAGATAAAGGCAATAATCTTGGGTTTTGCTCATTTGGGTCCGCGATTAAATCATATTCGAAAACCTTGTTGTTATCAGGCCAATACACCACCTTACGAGTTCCCTGAACAAAACCCAAGGGGGTACCCTCAAACAAAGAGGAAAAATAGAATCGTCGGTTATCGGATTCGGTTAAATGCAAGGCATCCATACCTTCGAAGTTTGCATCGGAAATATCAAAACCAATCAAACTTAAGATGGTTGGTGTAATATCCAGTTGCGAACAAGGCTGTTCAATTATTTGCCCCGCCTGGATATGGCCTGGCCAACGTATAATCCATGGTACCCGGATAACCTCTTCGTATGGTATCAACCGTCCCTTGCCCATCTGAGGCCTGAAACTGGTTCCATGGTCACCCATAATGCAAAGTATTGTATTTTTATCAAGCCCTCTCTTGCGTAACTCCAAATCGAGTTGCCCCAGGAAATAATCATTATACCGAACGGATTGCTGATATCTGTCATAGAGTTTTTCTTTCGGCTGTTCAAACCATGAAGGTACTTCAAATGGGTCGTGAGAAACCGAGGTAATCATCATAAGCAGAAAAGGTTCTGATTTAGTTTGCGCCCAGTCAAAGGCTGGTTTAAGCATACGACAATCATCGCCGTCCATATAACCAAGATATGCGGAAGGGTCACCCAAATTCTCCCTGAACCATGCCCAATCGAACGCCAGGTTACTGAATAAGCCGGGGGCGCATTCAAAATTACCCTTGGACATTTCAAAGAAACCGCTGTCGTATCCTGCTCTTGCCAAAATTGAAGGTAATCCCTCATAGGGTGGCTCGGCGAGAATTGCTTCAACATTGTCTGTCTGGATAATCGGATCTGTCGAAGTCAATGTTACCCAGAATGCTTTTGTCGTATAAGGTACAGGAACCCTTGTCAGTCGGAATTCAACACCCTGGTTAGCCAGACGCACGAGATTGGGTGTGCTTATAGTACTTGTCTTGTCCAAAGATGTTGCTGTATACGAAATGCTCTCCAATAATACTAAAACCACGTTCGGTAATTTATCTTGTGAACATTCCGGCAAACCGATTTTACGCTGACCAACTCGTGCTATGTTTCGAGTTTGTACAGGTGGCAACTGGTCTTTGCCGTATGAGAATAAAGTAGAAGCCAAAGCCTGCCAGTGACTGCTGAAGTTTAATACCTCGCACACAAAACTTGCATTTTTATTTGGCATTATGAAAGGCAGAGCCCAAAGCAGTGCAAGGATCAAAAGAAATATCGCCAAGCCCCGCCACATATGTGCTGAACATTTAGGTTTAATCTTAACAGGCTTAATAAATCGCCATAAGAAAAACACCAACCCTAAAAAAGCCATTGTACCAAATACACAAAGCTTACCGAGATTTATTTTCAGATGAGGCACCAAAAGCGGCCAAAGCTTTTTTAAATCAAAAATAAATACCTTCAGTATTCCAGGCTGCAACTGCACGCCGCTATGCAACAACCAAACTGCGTTTAACACAGACCATGCAGCAACCACCACGGCGATTAGCAGCGATATTCTGGCCATAACAACAGACTGCCTGAGGATATACAAACAGTGAATGAAGATAAAGACAGCAATGAAGAAAAAAATATCAGGGAAGATCGTCTTAAGTAATTCAATAAAAAAGAAGGGTGGATTTTGACGCTGGATAATTATCAGCTTTGCAAAAACGGTACATGCTAAGCCAACAAGTAAAATACAGCTTTCTGTTCTTGGCAGCTTTCTTTTTATGCTTTGGCACAGCCGCCAAAAACCTA
>JAGLTN010000314.1 GCA_023135255.1 Planctomycetota bacterium | reverse complement strand
GTCTTTGAGATTTTTTGTGCCCTTTGGGGTAGTAAATGTTCGCGAATAAATCCGTAACTTGTTATTTTTAAGTTAGTTATCTGCGGATAAACGGTAAAATTCAATTGGAATCAGTATAATTAGTTTAGTTTAATAATTCAAATATTAAATTTGCTCAACTATCAAATCATAATTATCGTAGTCAGTCACTTTAGTTTTTATAAACTTTCCAGCATCAGCTTGGCAGTTATTAATTTTACATACACTGTCAATTTCGGGGGCTTGGCCATAGTAACGAGCGATTCCGCATCCCTGCTGGTCTACCGAATCAACAAGACATAAAAGTTCGGAGCCCACTTTGTTTTTATTTTTTTCAAATACTATTTTTTGTTGAGTGAGCATTAATTCATCAAACCTCTGTTGTTTTATTTCCTCAGGAACCTGATTTGCCATTTTTGCAGCAGCAGTGCCTTGCTCGGCATAATATGTGAAAGCTCCTAACGCGTCGAATTGTGTCCATTTGACAAAATCCAGCAGCTCTTGAAATTGTTCGTCGGTTTCGCCTGGAAAGCCCACTATCACAGTAGTTCTCAAAACCAGTCCGTCGATTTGTTCTTTGAGTTTTTCGATGAGTTGATATATTCGTTCTTTGGTATCAGGTCTGCGCATATCTTTTAGAATCCTGTTACTGATGTGCTGGGTCGGCATATCAAAATAAGGCAGTATTTTATCGTTTTTTTTGATAGTGTTTATTAGTCGGTCTGTAATACCAACCGGGTAAAGATACATTAATCTTATCCAGTCGATGGATTCGACCTTGTTAAGTTTTGTCAGAAGTTTCGCAAGGCCGTCTTTTAAGCCTATGTCTTTGCCGTAATATGCTGTGTCCTGGGCGATGATGTTCAGCTCTTTTACCCCGGAATCAGCGAGTTCTTCTGCTTCCTGCAGGATTATGCTCTGTTTTTTGCTTCGGAACTTGCCCCTGATCTCCGGGATTGTGCAGAAAGAGCATTTATGGTCACAGCCCTCACTTATCCTTAGATATGACCAGTGTTGCGGAGTGATTCTTAATCTTACCCTGTCATCGGCAGGGCTTTGGTTTTTATCTGCCATGAAAGAACAGCAATTGTCAGAATCTATTACCTGGTGGGTGATTTCAGCGATATTATCACGTTTTGCCAGCCCTACGATGGCGTCAATGCCTTCAGCGCAGTCGAAAAGCTCCTGCCCCATTCTTTCTGCGAGGCAGCCGGCAACTATGATCTTTTTTATCTTTCCTTGTTTTTTAAGTTTTGCCAAATCCGCTATTATGCCTAAAGCCTCCTGTTTTGCCGGTTCGATGAAGCCGCAAGTGTTAACTATGACAATATCTGCGTCATTGTAATCGGCTGTTATGGCAAAATCCGCCTGTGCCAGTTCAGCGAGAATCCTTTCGCTATCGACCATGTTTTTAGGACAACCAAGCGGGACTATCCCAATAATAATAGGTGTTTTAGCACTTTTTTTAGCCATAGACCGATAAAATACCAGAAAGACGGGTTCAGGTCTAATCTTTTAATTGACAAAAACTTAAAGCCCTATTTTACCTAAATTAACTTGCAAAATAGAACATAAAACGGTATACTCTCGTATGAAGGTTTGTCTGAAGTATTTATTAGTTTTACGGGAAGTAAATGGGTCAAAATAGTGGAAAAGCCGCATATTTTCAGTATGCTGTGATGTCGTTTATCTCAATTTTTATGTTGAGTATTTGCGGCTGTGGAGATTTTTTTGCTGAAAAACCCATTGAATTAGAAACCCAGGCTACTCTTAATGAGTTAAAACAGATAAGAGAGAACCCCGCAACACTTAATCCATTGCCGGATTTTTATCTCAGTGAACCCAGGACTATTGAGGTCAAAAGCGGCGTAAAGCTGTTTTATTTCGCGAAAAACCAGACTGTTGAGGGTTTGTCCAAGCTGATAGCAAATCAATTTTTTGGCGCAGCCAATGCTAAAGAGGTAAATGTTAATGCTGCAACCAATCAGCTGATTGTTCATTGTCCGGACAGGGAAGTTGTGGACAAGATACTTGAGTTTCTGGAAATTGTAGATGTTCAACCCATCCAGATAAATATCGACTGTATTATTGTTGAGCGTTTTGCTGATGTTACAATGGACTGGGAAACGACTATCCAGATAGAAAACCTGTTAGGTGAAAGTATTACTTTAGGTGGTAAACCCGATGGGTTCGGGGGAACTCTGCCAGCTTTTCCGGGTGCTTCTTTGAGAGAGGCTAAAAGAGCTGATTTTGGATTAAATGTTGGTTATTTTAACAATGGCAAAGGTGGTCATATAGTAAATGTTATGGTTGATATGCTGGTTTCCAGGGGATATCTTAAAATTTTGATGAATCCAAAGCTTGAAACAGTTAATGGGAAAACAGCTAAGATTGTTTCAAGAGATAATGTTCCAATTCAAAAAATTGTTACTGGTAAAATCAACATTGAGCCTTACAGTTTAACAGAATATGTCTGGGTGGAAGATTCACTTGAAGTTACGCCTTATGTTTATGCAGATGGTTCGATAGGTCTTAAAACTTCTATTAAGCTTGGATCCAGATCAAAGCCCGAAGGTGTTGTTCAGGCTTCGGTCATTACAGAAAGATCGATCGATATCGAGGAAAACCGCATTGCTCCTGGTGACAGTCTTATTATTGGTGGCTTGCGTAAGAACGAAGAAAGAGCGGTCATAAGAGGCGTTCCATTCTTTAAAGATATTCCCTTAATTGGTGTTTTGTTTTCAAGTAAGGATTTTGAAGATAAGGCCAACGAGGTAATCTTTATTCTCACCCCGAGTATTTCTTCCGGCGGCATAGATCATACCAGGATGATGGAAGATGTCAGGGGAAAGCTTAAATCTCCTGAATACGAATATGGTCTTAAAGAGGTATTTACAGACCCCTTCGGCAGAGGTGCTTACACCGAGCATGTTGAGCAAAAAGCGGCTCAGGCGGAATTTGAACGGTTCAAAGCTGAGATAGAAAAGACCGAGGCTGTTGGTAAGGCCCATCAGGTTAAGGTAAAACTTCTTGATGCAGCTGAAGAGATCCTCGCGCAAAAAGCCGAAATTGCAAAA
>JAGLTN010000313.1 GCA_023135255.1 Planctomycetota bacterium | reverse complement strand
CAGAGATAAGTGCCTGAAAGATTTTCAAAGCAATATGGTGACACTTGAGCCGACAACAGGTGAAATTTCCAGTGGTGTTTTAAGAGTAGAAAATACAGGGTTGGAATTCGTATATCGTGATGGGGAAAAACGGGACAAGACCTGTCAGGTGAGTTTCATTTTATATAAATGTGAATACGGGAATATACAGGCTCTTGTCAGATATCATGATGAGCTTACTGAGGAAAATAAAAAACAACGCCAAAAACAGCTCAAAAAAACTTACCACCCCAATTTTTTCCGAAAGCTCAAACGCAAAACATTGAATGTTTTCAAAACCATTCGAGATTCTGTTGTCGAAGTTGCGAATATGATGATAAGCCATGTGAAAAAAACTTCCACGTCAACTGTATTAACTTCTCAGGGTAAATATGTTGACCGCATGAAAAATGATTTTGTTGGCTCCGTTGGAACATCTTATGAACCGCTGCTGGAAAGATATATTGGTCATAAAATTCTCCTGGAATTGATCAAAGGACAGGAAGTTGTAAAATACTGTGGAATTTTAAAAGAGTATACCGCTGATTTTATTGAATTGATGGATGTTGATTATTTATCCAACGAGAAAGTGGCAATCGCTGATATTATAGTAGGTAGAAAATACGGCATCGTCAGGGGGCTGGGAGAATAAAAATGCTTAAAGATATAATACTTAAAAACAGAAGTTGCAGAAGATTTTTTGAAGATTACAATATTAATAGAAAAACCCTCGAAGAGCTTGTTGATCTTGCTCGCCTTAGCCCGTCTGCGGGTAATGTTCAGCCCCTCAAATATATTCTGTCCTGTGATTCGGAAAAGAACGCAAAAGTTTTTTTGACATTAGCCTGGGCAGGTTATCTTGAAGATTGGTCAGGCCCTGAAGTCGGCGAAAGACCCTCCGCATATATAGTCATACTTGGCGACAAAGAGCTGAAACCAAAATTCACATGGGACCATTCCATCGCTGCAACCAGTATTGTATTCGGTGCTGTGGAAAAAGATTTAGCAGGATGTATCTTGGCGGCAATTGATAGAAAAAAACTGCGTCAAAGCCTTAATATTTCTGACCGTTATGAAATACTGTTAGTTGTTGCTCTTGGAAAGGGCAAAGAAAAGATACAGATAGACGCTCTCGGCACAGATGGTGACATAAAATACTGGCGAGATAAAAATGGCACTCACCATGTTCCCAAACGAAGCCTTGATTCAATAATCCTGGACTATACCCTTGAAGGGTAGTAAATGCCCGCGGATAAACGGTAAAATTCAATTGGGATCAGTATACTAAGGCAGGCTGCCTTGACCTTTTAGCCAGTCTTCTGCGAGCATGGAAAGGTCATTATAGTCGACATCGCCATCTCTGTTGATGTCTAATACTGTAAGCTCTGTTTGCATGAAGCTATTCATCATCGTTGCGTAATCTGTGAAGTTGACCAGATTATCGTTGTTGAAATCTGCAAACGGTGCAACTGAAGCAGTTGCCTTATTGGCATAAGCGCCCATATTGATTCTCAAATTTCTGCTGGCCCTGGTATTGTTTGGATCTATTACTGCGATATCAGGCTCATCACTAAAACCCAAATTCGGATCGCCGGCATCTATACAGTAGCTGGTTTTATTATTAAAGCCCCAGCTGTCTGTTGTTGTATCCCATTGCCATCCCTGACTTGCCAGGTGGTAATTGCCGTTATTGACATCAGCGAACAGCGGATCAACATCTATGTTTCCTGTGCCGGCATATCCGCCGCTGATATTGCAATAGCTAACGTCGGCGGTGCTTTTGTAGACATATATTTCCTTTGGGCTGTAGCCATCGTTGTCGAGGATACAGTTTGAAACCGTCACTGCGGAGTTTACGCAATAAATGATGCCATAACGGTTGTAAGTAGTGCTGTTGTCAACTATCGTGCAGTTGGTAATATATCCGTCAGAGCTGACAAGGCAGATACCGCCGCCGTCAAATGTACCCACGTTTCCTCTGATAACGCAGTTTTCAATTGTTGCTGTAGCGTGGTCAATATAAACAGCTGATCCAAATCTGCTGTAACCGCCTGTTATAGTAAGATTCTTTATCGTGACATTATCGTTTTCATCAAGAATGAACCCCTGATGTTCATCACCTGCGCTGCCGTTGCAATCAATGATCGTAGCTGCTATCGGGTCGATCTGGCTTGAGTTTTTACCTGTAATGGTTATCGTTTTCCCGCCGAAAACAATATCACAATTACCAGCTCCGGTATATATTCCAGGCTCAAGAACAATCGTTCCTCCATCAACAGTGCTGTCAACTGCCGCCTGAATAGTCTCAAAAGGTGTTACTGAATTAGAATCATTGCCATCAGGAGCAACCAAAGTTGCGTAACGTTCAACGTTCAATATAATAACATGCTCTACCGGCACATCATCCCTTGGGTTTGTCTCTAGTGGAAAAGACACATCATTAGCAGTTTCGACTACTGCGATAGTATCCACAGTTTCCAGCCCGCTGACTACCTGACCAAAAACACAGTAGCCTATTCCGTCATTTACCTTATCAAGAAAATCGTTATCTACTTGATTAATGAAAAATTGTGCGGTTGCGGAATCAGACTCTCCTTTTCTTGCCATCGCAATTGTGCCGCGGACATTGCTTATGCCGTTGCTGCTCTCATTCACGATCGGGTCATTGGTCTCCATTTGGTTTTTATCCTGATCAAATCCACCACCCTGGATCATAAATTCATTCATAACACGGTGAAAGATAAGCCCATTATAAAAACCAGAATCAACATACTCAAGGAAGTTTGCAACAGTTATCGGGGCTTCATTAATGAAGAGCTCCAACTCGATATCGCCATAGTTGGTCTGCATCAAAACTATAGGGTTACTTGCCCCCGTTGCCAACGAAACCGAAAAAATCGCCATAACTAATATTAAGCAAAGAATTGTATTTTTCATAACCCAGCCAACTCCGAAAAAAATTA
>JAGLTN010000312.1 GCA_023135255.1 Planctomycetota bacterium | reverse complement strand
AGTTATTATGCTGAAATTAGCGGAAAATCTTTCAACTGGGCAGCAGGGCTTACATGGTTTTTGACCCTTGGAATATGCTGGGCTCTTATGCACTTCTGGGGCGTTCAGATTTACTTCGTATCTTTGCCGGGCTGGTTTATAGCTGCGGTATTGTATGTAGTGTTAAGCAAATTCTATCAGCAAAAAATACGTCCTGCTGAACCTAATTAAAAAAGGATAAAATTATGAAAATGACAGCAAAAATAATTGCTTTGGCTTCGCTTATAGTAATAATCGCTCCTTCGGTTATGTTTCTGACCGGGGCTATGCAGCTTGATAAGGTTAAACTGGTGATGTTGACAGCAACCGTAATATGGTTTATCTCTGCTGCATTGTGGATGTGGAAAGATGATTCACAGGCATCCGGATAAAGCGAAATTTTTTAAGACGCAGTAACAAAAGGAAAAAGTAAATGAACAAAGCATTGGCTCAACTAATAAAGATATCTAATGTTACCGGCAAAGACGCAACCTTGACGCAGGGCGGCGGGGGCAATACATCCGTTAAAACAGATGACGGTAAATCCATGTATATCAAAGCAAGCGGAACTGCGCTTAAGGATATGGATGAAAAACAAGGCTGGCGAAGATTAAATATCGATGATGTCTTAGGGATTCTTACTGATAAGACTATTGCGTCGCTTGATACATCCAGACGAGAGATCGAAGTTGTCAATCGATTGCTGATTTGCTGTGATGACAACGCCAAATCACAGGCCAGGCCTTCGGTTGAAGCCCATCTTCACGCATTGCTCGATAAGGTTGTTATCCATCTGCACCCGAACGCTGTTGGTTCATACGTTAACTGCAAAAAAGGCCAAGAGTTGATGAACCAGCTTTTCAAAGATCAAAAATTGCCTCCTCTTTGGGTTTCGTATGCGGATCCGGGTTTTATGCTTGCTACGAAAATCAAATCTCTCGTCGCGGATTATAAAAAACAATACAATGCTATGCCCGCAATTTTGTTTCTTGAAAAGCATGGGCTTTTCATTACAGCTTCGACAGATACGAAGGCTCTCAAAATCGTTAGAGATGTTATTAAAAAATGTAATAGTAAATTAAAACAGATCAAAGCAGCAAAGCTTAAAAAGATAGCTGTTGAAAAAATCAATAGCTGTAAACTCGCAGTCCGAAAAGCTTTCTTTAATGCTACAGGGCAGTATACATCGGTGAGTTATTTTTATGATAACGAAATAGCATCGTTTATGAAAGAAAAACAGGCAGTTAAAATGCTTTCATCGCAGGCGATTGCGCCTGATGAGTTGGTTTATGCTAATGGGCCGGCTTTGTGGTTCGAGAAATGCTCAGCCCAAAGAATAGAAGCTAAATTGAAACGCCAGATAAACTCAGGCAATAAACCTGCGACTACTTTTCTTGTTAAAAATGTTGGTCTGTTTGTCACAGCTAAGAAATTTTCATCTTTGGTCATTCGCGACATAGTAGCAAGTTCACTTTTCATCCGCGCCAATGCTGCTAGGCTCGGCGGATTGATAACCTTGAATAAAAGGCAGCAGCAGTTCATTAACCAATGGGAGTCGGAAGCCTTCCGTAAAAAGATGGCGACAGGTGCGGGTCATGGACAACTTGTCGGCCGTATCGCTGTTGTTACTGGCGCTGGCTCTGGTCTGGGAAAAGCTATTGCTATTGGGCTTGCTCGTGCGGGAGCTTGTGTTGTTCTTGCGGATATTGATGCAGCGTCAGCTGAAAATACTGCCAGGATAATCAAAGAAGAATTACCACTTTCGCAGAGCCTTGTTTTGAAATGTAATGTTACCGATGAGAAGTCTGTTAAGGACGGGTTCGGAAAGATTCTGGATGAATTCGGCGGGCTTGATATTCTTGTTAACGCTGCCGGCGTCGCACCAGCAGGGCCTATGACAGAGATTCCGGTTGAGAAATGGCGTTTTGCTTTGGAAGTAAATCTTACAGGCTATTTTCTGATGGCACAAAATGCAGCGAAGATAATGATTGCCCAGGGTATGGCCGGTGCTATTGTTAACTTAACTTCGAAATCAGGTCTCGAAGCCAGCAAAAATAACACGCCTTACAATGCGACAAAAGCAGGTGAAATCCACATGGCCAGGGGTTGGGCACTTGAGCTTGGTCAGTACGGCATAAGGGTTAATTGCGTGGCTGCGGGTAATGTTTTTGAAGGCTCAAAAATATGGAATCCGCGATACATAAAAGAATGTGCTGAAAAATATGATATTATGCCGGAAGAAGTGATACCGTATTACATAAGCAAAACCGCATTAAATAAAGAGATCAAAGGCCGGGATATCGCAGACTCGATTGTTTTCTTATGCAGTGACAGCGCCCGAAAAATCACCGGTCAGACTATAGTAACCGACGCAGGCCAGGTGATGGTCAGGTGATTTTTTTACCATTTAATCAGGGGTTGCTGAATAACCCACTTGCCGTTATTCTTCCGGTTGCAAAAGCCTGATATATGTGCTATAAGCATATAATACCAATCCCAATTAATTTTTTCGCTTTATCCGCGGGTAAATAACTTAAAGATAAAAAGTTATGGATTTATTCGCGGAAAGTTATTACCATGAATGGTATAATGTCTGATATTGAACAAAACAAAAGACAAAACGTTATTCTGGATTCGATAAGTGAGGGCGTTTTTACCATTGATCTTAATTGGTGTATCACTTCATTTAATCGAGCAGCAGAGGCGATTACAGGCATTAAGTCTGGCGATGCTATCGGCAATCTTTGCAAAGATGTTCTGCGGGCTGATGTTTGTGAGCAGAGTTGTACACTTGCCCGGACGATGGAAACCGGCAAGGCGATAATGAACAAAGCAGTACACATAATTGATGCTGCTGGTGAAAAAAGGGCAATTGCTATTTCCACTGCGCTGCTAAAGGACGAATCAGGCAAAGTAATAGGCGGGGTTGAGACTTTTCGCGATACCAGCGCGGTAGAACAGCTTCGCAAAGAAATAGAAGGAAGGTACTCCTGCGAAGACATAATCAGCCAAAGCCATAAGATGCAAGACCTCTTTGCAATTTTACCCAATATCGCTGAAAGTAATACCACAGTTTTAATTGAAGGGCCAAGCGGCACGGGTAAAGAGCTTTTCGCTCGTGCTATTCACAATCTGAGTTTTCGCAAAGATGCACCTTTTATCGCGGTAAATTGCGGAGCTTTGCCGGATACACTTTTGGAGTCTGAATTATTCGGCTACAAAGCCGGCGCATTTACGGATGCGAAAAAGGACAAGCCCGGCAGGTTCGCATTGGCTCAGGGCGGAACGATTTTTCTCGATGAAATTGGTGATATCTCATCGGCCCTGCAGGTTAAACTGCTGCGTGTTTTGC
>JAGLTN010000311.1 GCA_023135255.1 Planctomycetota bacterium | reverse complement strand
CTTCGATCGCAACTGAGCTGATATTGACTTTAATAGCGGTATTCGGCAAAGAAATTTTTGTAGGTTTATTAAGTTGTTTGACTTCAACGCCGAGTTTTTTTAAAGCCTCAGCTAATTTGAGTTTCTTTATGCAATTTTTAGTATCAGACCACGCCGGTGAATCAGCTACGAATGGTTTTGCTCCGAAATCTTTCAGAAATTTTACAGTTTCGTAAATAACCGCCGGGTCGGTTTGGGTTGCGCAACTTTTTGATTTTGGTGCGATGAGGTTAGGTTTAACCAGCACCTTGTCGCCTGGTTTGACAGATTTCCCCAATACCGCTGAATTAGCAAATTGCTTCTCGATAGCATTTGCAATGTGTGACGGGTCATAGTCGGGACATTTTATTAATGTGGCAGATGTCAAAGCCATGAAAAAGCCTTAGAAGTTTACTCTTGAACAGATGATAATGTAAATCCTCTGAACACCGGCGGGTTTGTCATAGCAGAAAAACAAGCTGCCTAACGAGCTTTGGTGGTCGAGGTATTCAACAGGCGTCAGGACAATAAGATCACCTTGACTCATGTTGACGTTAAAACCGATAGTGGGAAAATCAAATTTTTTATTGTCCTGATGTTGAGCCAATTCTGTTATCGTATCGACCAGCGGAGGCAGAAATGCAGGTTGTACATAAAGTTTGCAAACACCCCTTCGTGTTTCAATTACCCTGACCTTCAATTCAAGGATTATATCGCCTGGCCCTGCGGTTATCGCTTCGGTGGTATCATCTTCTGAGGTGTAATATATGTTTTGCTTTTTAAAGATTCTCTTAGCAAATATCTGGTTTTGCTGGTCAGCCGGGATAAGTATCGAAACATTCTTTAATCTTCTGCGGGCTGTTTCGCTGAATATCTCATTGAGCCTGTCTATTATTCTTATCTGGTTAAAGCCCACAGCGAAATTATTTTTTGCAAAAGCCTGTGGATTATTAATATTAATCGGTTTGTCGTAGAGAAGCCTTTGGATATCTCCGATCGTTTTCTTGTCGCCGGCAGGAATCTCAACGACATAAACCTCGAAAGTTGCCTCTCTGATAGACATAATTTTGCCGCTGTTTGTGGGTACCAGGTCTGACATCTTTGTATCTTCCCAGATGGGCTTGTTCTGAGGCTTCTCCTGATCCTGACAGCCGCACAATCCAAAAATCAGCGTCACGCATAATAATGTAAGTGAAAATCGAACCATAACAACAGATTAGCTTTTATTTATGATAATGTCAATCAGCAAGATATATGGTGTTGTTATACTGATCCCAATTGAATTT
>JAGLTN010000310.1 GCA_023135255.1 Planctomycetota bacterium | reverse complement strand
CAGCCAAGGCAGAAGCTAAAGCAGCCAAGGCAGAAGCTAAAGCAGCTAAGGCAGAGGCCAAGGCAGCTAAAGCAGCAGAAGCTAAGGCGGCCAAGGCAGCTAAAGCAGAAGCTAAGACAACGGAGGAAGCGGCACCAGAGGCCAAATCAGCTGAGTAAGGCAGCTTAATCGAGTGAAATGAGAATAGATGTTCTTACACTTTTTCCGGAGATGTTTGAATCTCCACTGAGCCATTCTATTTTGAGAAGGGCGCAGGAAAAGGGACTTGTTGAATTCTTTCTGACAAATATCCGTGATTTCGCAGCCCAAGGTAATTACAGAAGAGTCGATGATAAGCCTTATGGCGGCGGTCCGGGGATGGTGTTAATGCCTGAGCCCGTTTTTAATTGCTTTGAGCATGTGCAAAAGCAAAGTGATGTTAAAGGCAGAGTTGTTCTGCTTAGCCCTCAGGGTAAGAAGTTTGACCATGAAAAGGCAGTTGAGTTGAGCAGAGAGCAAAGGCTGACTTTTATAGCGGGTAGATATGAAGGATTCGATGAGAGAATCCGCGTAGGCCTTGGCGCAGAGCAGTTATCTATCGGCGATTATGTCCTTAGCGGCGGGGAATTGGCTGCTATGGTGATTATAGATGCGGTTGTCAGGCTCCAGGAAGGGGTCTTAGGGGATGAAGATTCGGCTTGTGACGATTCTTTCAGTAATGGATTGCTGGAATATCCTCATTATACCAGACCTGAGATTTTCAGGGGTATGAAGGTGCCGGAGATTCTTTTGAGTGGTGACCATGGGAAAATCGCTGAATGGCGAAAAGCCCAAGCCATCAAGAGAACCCGGGAAAATAGGCCTGATTTGCTTGAAGATAAGAACTTTTAAAAAAAGTTCTTGTATTTGACTTTTTAATAAGTACAATATAATGTTCTTTGCGTGTTGACGTTTTGCCGTAAAGCGATGTCGGCAAAAGACTTAAGTGAAGATTTAGACGAAATTTAGGTTTACTAAACCAGTAGGAGATATACCGGTGAATACTGAAATGTTGGATGTTGTAGCAGTTAATAGTTTGAAAAAGGAAGTTCCTTATTTCGAAGTAGGTGACGTTGTTGAAGTCAGCTGTAAGATCAAAGAAGGCGAAAAAGAACGTATTCAGATCTTCGCTGGTACAGTGATCGCTCGCAGAGGCAGAGGCATAAACGAAGTCTTTACCGTTAGAAGAGTTGCTAATAACGAAGGCGTTGAGCGAATTTTCCCGCTTCATTCTCCAAACGTTGTTGGTGTTAAGCCTTTGAGAAGTGGTAAGGTAAGACGTGCGAAGTTGTACTACTTGCGTGATCGCAGCGGTAAGGGCGTAAGACTTGCTCAGAGACACACTAAGCACGCCGTTAACAGATAATTAGGAATCATTTTTTGTTTAGTTTATTGCTGAACAGAAGGAAACTGTTAGCAGATCCGAAGAAACTTGGTCGGTGGGGGGAACGCTACAGTGAGAAATTCCTCAAACGCAGGGGGCTGAAGTTACTTGCTCGAAATTTTTCATCCAGGGATGGTGAGATTGATCTGGTTATGGTCGACAGGGACAGCTCGGTTGTCTTTGTTGAGGTTAAGACCAGAGCAAATGAACAGTTCGATTCGGCAGAGTCGGCGGTTAATTACTCTAAGAAAAATA
>JAGLTN010000031.1 GCA_023135255.1 Planctomycetota bacterium | reverse complement strand
ACGCCGGATGAAACTCGAATGTTCTTTGATTCAAATTCCCCCGGGCTGCAGAATGATGTCGAGATAGACTATGCTGAAGTCATGATCCTGAAGGGCATGCTTAAAGGCCTAAAAGGATTACTGCAAACCCAGATGGCTTATGATTTATACATTGATGAAAATGACATGCTTATCGAAAAAGATTATGGCAACTGCTTCAGTATAAACTCGGATTTACTTGAGCCGTATCCGGACTTTTTAAATGTTTTACCTACAGCTAATGATTCGAATGATGGCGCTGCCATTCTTGCGCAAGCTGTCCAGGATTGGATTGATTCAATAAATTACTATCTTGATATGGTAGATTATATCCGCTCAGAGGAAGACTTACAAGATGACGATTTGATTTGCATAGACGCCAACGATGCCGACCTTGTTAATAAAATCAGTGACAGGCTGACTACTTTGCGTGATTCACTTATTAATGACACGATAGTCACGGCCCCATTGGAGACAACGAAAACATATACTCTCGAAGAAACCTCTTCGCCAAGCACGTGGGAGCTTAAATTAGTATTTGATATTATCGGTTTGGATGCAGAGGGAAGCTTTGCTTTAGTGACAGGCAGTGGCTTACCTTCACCCTGGGAGATAACTGCTTTTACAATAGAGGGTAATGTGTTAACTGCGGAGATGGATTATGATGGTCCAACTTATTGGGGTGGAGCATGGTTGGAAGCAAATATAAGTCAGGATTGCAATACGATAACAAATGGCATATTCGAATATTGGGGGCCCGCTTATGGTACGATTAGTAATTTGTCAGGACAGATTGTCAATATCGATATCGAAGAAGGAAGTTTAGATTTGAATCCGATTTTCGGCAGCTCACAGCGATATCCAACTCCGGTTAATCCAAGAGATTTGCTGCCCGTCCTGGATCAGTGGGATGCCCCTTTACCCGATACATTAGGGCATGGTTTGGGCGATGATCCTACTTTAGGTGGAATTTTGCCGGATATGACACAATATGATTGGCAGAAAGAATTCGATTTGCAGCCGAGCGGATTGCTTTATCTGCAGGAAGCTTTTTCGTGGCAGAAAGATCAAAATGGTTGGATAGCGTTCTGGTTAAGTGAGCAACAGGTTTTTTCTGACATAGCTAATGATACAGAACATGAAGATAGTGCAGTTGAGAACATGGACATAGATAAGTTATATTTGGTTTATGATATTTATGAGTCTGGATACCTACATGGAGCTTTAACTTTTAATGATTACAATAATGTTAGTAATTTTGGTGAGGCGCATTATGAGTTATACTTGACTTATATATCTCACGATGAGAGTTCACTAAAAAGCCTGAAATTTACTATATCTTCACTCGGAGGTTCAGCGACCGGCACCATTGATTATATGAACGATACATACGGATATCTATACTGGGAATATCAAGGCAGTTTTGAAGCTCGTTTGGGTGAAAATGGTATCGAATTTCGCATACCATGGAATTCTATTCCAAGCTATCTGCCAGGCAGATTTATCTCGCTCGAGAGTAGGTGGGGCGAATATTCCTGGAATCAACAGGACTATGAAAAAAATTCGACAAATCTGAAAATAGGAGAGGTTGGAACGATAAGCGGTACAGTTACATATGATGGCTACAAAGGCGACCCTATCTTTATCCATGCTTACACCGACCCCCAAGACCCGGATGGCAGTATCATCGCCACTACGATGATAACCGAACCAGGTTCTTATACTTTAGATGGTATCGGACTTGGCTGGCAAGGATACATAATGGCATTTACCCCGTT
>JAGLTN010000309.1 GCA_023135255.1 Planctomycetota bacterium | reverse complement strand
CCGTAAGTGTCCCCATATTCATCGTCGCAAGGTAAGCACTAAGTGCGTCGAGTTTACTGTCGAGCACGCCCTTAACATTGCTGACCAGATGCTGTACAGAAGCATATTTTTCTACAGTCAAAAGCTCTGTAACACTTCTGCTTGATTTTTCCGCTACTCTGGAAATGTCATTTCTCGCCAAATCAACCAGCATCATGTGTTCTGCCAGTTCTTTTCTGTCGAGCTTAAGCTCCGCTTCATATCTCATGTCAGTTTCGACATCTATTTCGCCATTTTTTTTGCCTCTTGGTTTTGTCCCCGCAATAGGGCGTATCTCAACGCATCGTTCTTCTGTGCCGCTCACACGCAAATTAAGCTCCGGACTCGAACCCATCAATATCGTATTAGGCGTATTCAAATAGAACATGTAAGGCGAAGGGTTCAACTTACTCAGCCTGCGGTAAATGTCCAAAGGCTCATCCTTGCATGGTACGGAGGTCGTTCTGCTCAATACGACCTGAAAAATGTCGCCTTGCAAAATATGCTCCTTGGCTTTTTCGACCATTGCTTCGTATTCATCCTGATTCGTATCAGTGTACTGCTTGTCGATTTCCGCGGCAATTGCTTTGGGCTTTGGTGTGTCGAATCTTGCAAGGTTAAAATAATAATCAAATGTCTCTTGTGCCTGCTCTGCTATGTTTTCATGATTGTCATCTGTAACTATAACATTGACAATGATATAGCCCTGGTTGTTTTCATGGTCCATCAAAAAGATGTTATCCGCGAAATACAATTCATAATCAGGATTTTCCAGCTGGTCATATTTACTTGCAGGCAACGTCTCAAACTGGTCAATAAAATCATAACTAAGTGCCCCCATCAGCCCGCAGGTAACTCGGAAAGGCTTGCTGGCGAGTTTGAATGCAAATGCCACCGCTCTTAAAACATCCATCTGGTTCGTGCATGTAAGCCTCTGCTGTTCGTCGCCGAAGCTTTTATTTTCTTTTATCCTGCCGATAATTGATTTTGTTCCGAAATCAACCCTCTCACAAAAATAGAATCTTTCTTTCTTCTTAGCAAGATAACTCAAAATACTCCTACCGGTATCAGTCAAAGCCCTTATCTCGAAATCAACTCCTTTACCAGTCAAATATAAAGCCGGTCTTGCAGTTCCGAAAGTCAAAGCGGAAGTTCCTGCAAGATACTCCCTCGATTCCAGCATGCAGCAATGTTCCGCTCTGCCGTAATTACTCAGCTTAGCGAAAAAATCCACAGCCTCCTCCATGTCTATTCGCTTAACTATCGGTATTATCTGCCCGGGTTTGGCATTTTTGATTATTTCTTTATATTCTTTCATTCTCTTTAGCTTTCTATTCTCTCACGTTTCTTGTTAAAAAAAAACAGCCTGTTTTGCTACAGGCTGCCCATGATCTCCATTTACCTCAAACACTCAGAAAGACACCGCTCACCTGTCGGAAATTATTTCCTCAGGCCACCACCACTGAACAGTGTTTATCTTCATGTTCTTATTCATAGAAACATTAGACTATATTTTAATCGACCAGTCAACAATAAATTGTGAATTTTTTTTATTTTTCACATTTCAGATTACTCCCAAGACTCTCTATGGTGCTATAATGCAGCATTCTTGTGTTGTTAAAAGGTTTTTTGGTAATAAATCCATAAGCTTTGTTGACAAAAATACTTTTTGTTTTTACTATAAGATTCCAGTTAGATTTTTCGTTGTGATAATCATGGCAGCTATCGAAATCTCTGTGTTAATGTCTTGTCTGTGGCTTTGTGTGGCTTTTTTAAAAGGATTTATTAAAAGTGAAGATTTTAGCTGTAATCCCCGCTCGTTATGAATCGACAAGGTTTCCGGGTAAGGTTCTCGCCAAAGATACCGGCAAATATCTCGTCCAGCATACGTGGGAAAGAGCAAAACAGGCAAAACTTCTGGATTCTGTTCTAATTGCCGCTGATGATACAAAAGTAGTTGAAGCGGCAAAGTCTTTTTCTGCTGATTGTGTCCTTACTTCCAAAGACCACCAAAGCGGAACCGACCGCATCGCAGAAGCGGTTAAAGATACAGATGCTGATATAATAATCAACCTCCAGGCAGATGAACCCGAAATTGATCCTGCAAATATCGATTATCTGGCTTCAATGCTGATAGATAACCCGGATTGTCCGATGGCAACTTTAGTCGCGGGTTTTGAAAATGCTGAGCAGATTTGTGATCCGAATATTGTAAAAGTGGTTACCGATATTAACGGCAGGGCGATCTACTTTTCCAGAAGCCCGATTCCCTTTGGTCGCGATAATGGCGGTGTCGGAGATGTCAGCAATTATCTCAGGCATCTCGGCATTTATGCTTATCGAAAAGACTTTCTGATGAAATTTACAACGCTGCCGCAAAGCAATCTTGAAAAAACAGAAAAACTGGAACAGCTAAGGGCAATTGAAAATGGATATTATATCCTGATCGGAAAGGTTACGCATAGCTGTGATGGAATAGATACGCCACAGCAATACGAAGAATTTGTAAAAAGAGTGAATGGTAGCAAATAAGGATATAAACGGCAGCAGCAAAAAAGGAAATTTATGTCTAAGAATAAAGATTTATTAGCGTCAGTAAGTAATGTTTCAACGGATACTGAGTTCTTTTCGCCCATTCCCCAAGGGTACAAAAAAGGCAAAACGAAGTATTGTTTTGTGATGGGAACCGTTATGAGCGGTCTTGGTAAGGGGATATTCTCCTCATGTTTAGCTAAGCTGATGCAGGACAAGGGACTGAAGGTCGCGCCGATAAAGCTTGAGGGGTATCTGAATATTGATTCGGGAACGCTTAATCCGTTTCGTCATGGCGAGGTTTTTGTGCTGGATGACGGGATGGAGTGCGATATGGACCTGGGGACATATGAAAGGATGCTCAATCAGGAACTGACGGGAGCGAATTTCGCGACGAGCGGGCAGATATTCAGGTCAGTATTGTATAAGGAACGTCACGGTGATTACCTTGGCAGGGACGTGCAAATGATTCCGCACGTTACCGGCG
>JAGLTN010000308.1 GCA_023135255.1 Planctomycetota bacterium | reverse complement strand
TCCATGCGCCCCATGTCAGAAACCAAACTGCCCGACAAAAAATCATATTTGCATGAAAGCTATTTCTGTGGAACAGGTATTCAACGCCGCACAGAAATTATTCGAAAGTGACAAATAAACATGGACCCTGAAAGATTAAAAAAAATATCAGACTCCGTATTTATCGACCCCGATTTCGAACAAGACCTTGAAAGCATAGGCCTTGGCAATATCGATGATATTTTCTCTTTCGATCAAGGTCTGAACCTTGCAAAACAAAATATCTCAAAACACCGAACCAGGCTGCAAATAGAACTCAAAGACAAGCAGACCATCATCTTTTTAAAACGCTACAACCGTCCCCCAATATTAACCCAGCTAAAAAACTGGCTCTCGTCTCATAAAAAAATAAGCTCAGGCTTCCTTGATTTCGAACCTGCTGAAAAACTGAGCAACCTCGGCATAAACACCCCAAAAACAGTCCTGCTCGCACAGCAATGGGGAAAAATATTCGAAAAAAGAAGCGCCATAGCAACACAACATATCCCAAACGCTCAATCCCTGGAAAAAAAACTACCTTCCTTTTTCACAGGACAAAACAATAATAAGCAAAAAGAAAATTTCATAAAGGACCTCGCCGAATTTGTGAAAAAATTCCACAACACCGGCTACCGACACCGTGACTTATATTTTGCTCATATTTTCTATAACCAAAGCGAAAACATATTCCACCTGATAGACCTGGCACGGGCATTCAAACCGGTTATCTTCAAAAAACGATTCACAGTCAAAGACCTCGCCCAGCTGTATTATTCCGCACCTGCAGCGTTTTTTACAAGGGCTGACCGACTGCGTTTCTACAAAATATATTCAGATAAAAATAAATTAACCCACAAAGACAAAGCCATTATCCGCAAAATAAAAATAAAAATCCGTAAAATGTCAAAACACGACAAAAAACACCATCGAATTGCCCCCTATGCAAAGCAGTAAAATTCAGGTATAATCCGCCAATGAATAAAAAAGTTGCGATAATAATAGAGAGAACGAACATCAACTTAGGTGGTGCCGAAAGATCCATCTTTGAATTAAAAGCCCAGCTTTCAGCAAAGGGTGTTAACGTCGACATCCTCGCCGCCAAAGGGCAAAAATCTTCTGAACATATAAAGATACTCTGTCAAAACAACAAACGCCGGCGAACAAACTACCGCACTTTCGCAAATGCACTGAAAAAACATTTTAAAACAAATTCTTATGATATCATCCATAGCGTCCTGCCTTTCGACTTCGCCGACATATATCAGCCTAGAGGCGGCAGCTACGCTGAATCAATTCAACAAAACGCTCTAAGCTACCAAAACGATTTCATAACCGCCTACAAAAAAATAACCTCTTTTGCGAACTGCCGACGCACCGCAATACTCAACGCGGAAAAAAGATTATGCAGGAAAACCGATGGCCCAATTGTCGCGGCCCTGTCCAACTACGTCGCACAGCAATTCAAAAAACACTACAACCTCCCGCAAGACAGAATAACCATTATTCCCAATGGCGTAAAAATAAATAAAGAAGTCGACCAGGAAAAATCTGAAAAACTGAGAACCCAGATA
>JAGLTN010000307.1 GCA_023135255.1 Planctomycetota bacterium | reverse complement strand
TGATCAGGGCTTTGGGTGCAGAGCTTATATTGACGCCTGACGAGGAGAGCTTACCTGGTGCGGTGAGGCTTACTGAGCAGATGGCGGCGGAGAATCCTAAGGTTTTTGTTCCGCAGCAGTTTAAAAACCCAGAAAACCCGAGGGTTCACTATGATACTACTGCTCGTGAGCTTTGGAGGCAGATGGGTGGCAGGATAGATTGTTTTATTGCTGGTGTCGGCAGCGGCGGGACTTTGCAGGGTGTTGGTAAGTTTCTTAAAGAGCATAAGAGCGATGTTAAGATAATCGCGGTTGAGCCTAAGGATGTCTCAGCTCTTTTGGGGCATGAGCCTGGGTTGCATCAGATACAGGGGATAGGCGATGGTTTTATTCCTGAGGTTCTGGATGTGTCTATGGTTGACGATATTATTGAGGTTACTGACGATGACGCGATAGAAACAACCAGACAGCTTAACAGGGATGGGCTGTTGGTTGGTATCAGTTCCGGAGCAAATGTATGGGCTGCCAGACAGGCGGCTTTGAGGGTTTCGGGCAATGTTACAACGGTACTTCCTGACAGGGTTGAGAGGTATTTCAGTACGGCGTTGCTGTAGTCGAAGCATTTTGTAAATATCAGACATTACGTTCAGGGCACAAAAAAAGCCGTCTTTTTTAAGACGGCTTTCCTATTTTATTGGGCTGAGGTCGGGAGGGAGGAAGAGGAGTTTAAAACCCCAGCCCGTAGTTTCTATTCCACCACTGGTTTCCATTGTAGCATGTCAAAAATATTATGCAACAAAAAAAACATAAATTTTTAACTTTTTTTTAACTTTTTTTTAGCCGGAGATTTTTGTGAATTATCGGAACCTGGAATGGGTGTCTGGATGGTTGAAATGGTCTATAAGCTTGGCTGAATAGCTTAAAAAGGGGATTTTTGCGAAGTCGTCGCCTTTTGTTATTTTTTGATTATTTAACAACTGACCTGTGAAAATGGTTTTCGCAGGTTTTTTTATGCCCTTGATTTCCCCTCACAGTTGTTTTTGCACAGGCTTTGGCTAACAGATTCGCGGGGGCAAATAAGCTGCATGCTCTACAAATCTGAAGGCGAATAAGATCATTCACAAAAATGGTTGACTTTATTGTTGAGGCGGATTATTTTATAAAGAGGATTGGCGGACTTTATATTTCCAGCCGGGAGCCCAGCTCGAATACTGCACCACAGCACTAAAAAAACCGGCGAGGGATAAGTTAGTAATACATTTGGATAGTATTTTTTTAAGACAAACGAAATAAAAATGTAGAAAAAAATATTTCCCTGCTAAGGAGATAAAAATGAAACGAATGATGTTAAAAAAAATTATAATAGGCGTATTATTTTTAATTAGTTTGAGCGTGTCTTTGCTTATCAACGGTTGTGCAGCAAATGCGAACAGAATGGTACCAACAGATTTTGAAGTGGTAAATAAGCACCATCATACTGTCAGTATAAATATATCGACGGGATGGAAGGAGACTAACTTTCTGTGGACTTCGCAAGTGTCAAATTCAGCGTTTACCGAGGCTTTAAATAATGCCTTAGTCAAGTCGGGTGTTTTTCAGGCTGTTATAAAGGGTGGAGGTGCGGACTATCTTCTTGATGTCACAATTTTGAACTATGACCAGCCGTGGATAGGAATTAATTTTGATATACGCATGAAAACAAAGTGGAAGTTGACTGACACAAAAACACTTGTTCCTGTTTGGTCCGGTATTTTTGAGACAACTTACAGAGCGAAGTTCTCTGATGCACTTATTGCAGCGGAAAGGTTGCAAAAAGCAAATGAGGGCTCTGTGCGAACCAATATCAAGGAAGGTATCAGACGACTATCATTATTAAGCCTGTAATTGGGAGGAAATAATGGCAGATAAGAAAAAAACCAGCAATCCGATGGTGGTTTTATTGTTATTTATTTTTTGATTATTTAACCGCCAGCCTGTGAAAAATCTTTTTCGTAGGGTTTCGTGCTTGGTTTTTTCTTCTAATCTTAGCTTTTGCGCAGAGTTTTGCTGGGTAGTTGGGGCAGGTGGTTATTTTGTGTCTTGGCCTTTGATGCCGTGCTTTGTCAGGTTTGGGTTTGGGAAGTTGTCGTTTGCGGTTGCTGCTTTTTTTTGTGTTTGGGTCTGTCCGGCGAACAATTCGGCTGGTTCGCAGATCCGGATCTGTCAGTATTCAACAATTGCCACCAGGCGTTCGATCAGCCTGGGATCTTAGATGTAATTTCTTTTATCTCTGATGAAGTAAAAGCCCGTAAAGTCTGTGTTGTGACATTTCCGAATGACCCCAGCTTTAACATTACCGCTGCTGCACTTTCGTCGTCCGGAGCTTCCATAACAATCACAGCATCATGGGAACCCATAGTCCAATATATCTCTTTGACAGTTACTCCGGCCTTTTCCGCTATAGACTTGAATTGCGCACCTCTGTCAGGAGAAACCTTGAAATCCCGAATTCCTTGTTGAGTGAAATTTACTAAAGAAATAAATGTAGCCATAATTCAACTCCTTTCTTTCTCATCTTGTTTAATTAATGAACAATAAAATCAAGTTGAGAATATATAGTTTTGTTAGTGGTCAAAATAACCATATACTGTTTTTTATCCAACATTACTTACTTTGTCAATCAAAATCACAGTATCTTTTGGTAAACTGTTATAACCAGTATTCACAGACTCTATGATATATACCCTTGAAGGCTAAGAAATTTCCGCGAATAAATCCG
>JAGLTN010000306.1 GCA_023135255.1 Planctomycetota bacterium | reverse complement strand
ACACGAAAAATTAAACTGCTCTAATACTTCATGAAATAAACTAACAGCCGATAACTTTTGTCGCCTGCAGGCCTTTTTTGCCTTCTGCTACTTCATATTCAACTTTCTGTCCATCCTGAAGACTGCGATACCCTTCTGTCGCGATCTCGCTGTGATGTACGAAAAGATCATCACTTCCGTTATCAGGGGTAATAAAACCAAAACCTTTTTTGTCATTGAACCACTTTACTATGCCCGTATCCACTTGTTTCGCTCCCAAGGTCTCTTAATCGACCTTATAATCCCCCTACTGAAAAATTTACCAGAAGTCTCCCCTGGGGGCAAAGGAAACTCCCTAAAACGTAGTACGATTTAAACAGAAAAACTAATAAAAGTCAACCATTTTTTTACTTTTATAGGTTAAATGTAAATAAAAAATCTATAAGAACAATCCGGCTAACCTATTTTCTCATTTCAATCTAACATGATGACAGTTTGGTTAATTTCCGGGCTTGTCACCGGCCACCTTAGTTTTTCCCCTCCGAATGTTTCAACATCCAGATAATACTCAACTGTATTAATGTCACTTAGCTTTTTACCTGCGATTCTGACCTGATAAACACCACGATTAACATGTTTGATGTCAATTGCTTTAAATTTACCGCTGCCCATTTCTCTGTAATATAGCAACCCCTTCTTAACCCTGTCACCCAGTACGATGACTTTCAGATTAAGCCCTTCACCTTTCTCCAGACTTGTCCTTACTACGGGGACAAACATTCTGATGTCACCTTCATATTTTTTATAAGTTTTGCATTGTCCCTGCTGTGGTAATTCACCGATGATTCCTGCCAATTCATTTTCAGGATTATTAAGCAGCACCGGATAAACATGTTGGTTCCAGTTAGCGACATTGCCCATCGCTCCGGTTGTTGTCACCGTTGCCAGAAGATATTTTTGTATAATACCGCTTTGTTTTAAAAGTTCCTTTCTTACCGGCAAAGCTTCTTTCAATGCCATCTCTTTTTTCCTGGCAGCATTCGTTTCTGCCCTGACCTTTTCCATGATATCGTTATATCTGCCCCACAAACAATTGCCCTTTGCGGTTTCCCGTAGATATATAAAGTTGTTCAGCCAGTAATCGAACCTTTCAACATTACCTTTGCCTTTTATCTTGCCCTTCAACGCACCCATCTGGTCAACAAAGTCATACGCCCCCTTAACTTTACCCCAAGGCCTCTTGTCAGCCATGATCCCACCAGGTCCGTCAACCCACTGCGAAGGCCGAGGAAGCTTGCCGTCAATGCTGATAAATATCTGCGCAATATCCTCAGCCGCTTCTTTACCAAAATTCGTCTTCGCCCAGTCAATATAAAAATCGTCAGTTGCAAGATTTCTTTTCTGCTGTGGTGTTACATTCATATCCGCGGCATATTCACCGTAGCTGTTGCCGCCGCAATTAATCCTTTTCGCAACCCCTTTGCCCTCGATTACTATCGCGCTTATACACGGATGCTCAACAATACGATCAAACCCTATTTTCAACACACCATCAGAGACATCTACATCATCAAAAGTATAGTCCAAAGCATAATTCTTTCCGACCTTTTCAAATATATCAAGCCGATCAATAACTTTCTTCCCCTGTAATTTTACAGCAAAAATTCTCTTGCCCGCTTCGTCATAATGTATCTCAGAAAATTTAAGTGTCACCTTATACCCGCCATTATCAACCTTAAACTGATACCCCTTAACATCATAACGCACACTATTATACAGCCCGTCATCATCAGTCTTTGCGATCTGGCTGTTTGCATATGCTGCCGGATTGCCCCCGATCGCACCCTCAACAAATACAGACTCAATTTTCTTATTTTGCAGATCGAAATCCGGATTCCATCCTTGCTGCAGCCAACTTGCTTTGGCAAGTGCAGAAACGTTAGGCCCAAGTATTCTTGTCCGCCAGTGTATCCCCATCAGCCCGTTGCATCCGTACTTCAAAGCATCCGCGGCATCCTTTCTCATTCTGCCCACCCAAAGTTGAGGAATTATCATTGCCCCGTCATCTTCAAACCAGGGTATTGCCCACTTATCCCTGCCTGTTATTTCCTCAAATCCCGGTTCAACAAAATCAAATCCAACGCCTCTGCTGATACAGCTCATCGGCATATCCTTACCCAGCGCATCGTCAAACATCGACCGATCTTTCGCAGGACCAAGAACCCACCCGCAAGTTGCCAACCGGAAACCCGCTCCGACATTATCCTTCGCTTTGACCGCAAGCTGTATATCTTTCAATGCCTTATCTGCGCTGTCATCTGACTCTTTATTATTCCATGTCCAGCCTTCAGGAGTCCATATCCAGTAATAATCAAGCTTATGAGTTTCCATTATCCGCTTAAACATTCCCTCATACAACCCCTGCACGACTTCAGGATCTTCCGGATTCTTACCCGCATCCCTAAGCCTTTGTTTCACATCCAAAGGAATTGTCAAAGGCGTCTCTGTTCCAATGCATGTTTTTATGCCAAGCATATTCGCAAAATCAAAAGCATCCTTTAATAAATTTCCCATCCTGTAGAATAAAGCATTCTTTTCCTGGTCTGTTTCAGGCCAGTCCATCATGCCCCGCATATAATCCACACCATAGCCATCCTTTTCAAACATCTGATCACCGCCGAAAAGAAAATCACCGGTATCCCTTTTTTGATATCCCCATGTGCCGCTATAAGTTGTAAAGTGTCTGCTCGGATAGCTTGATTTCACTTTTCCCTTTTTCCCGATATTCTCCTTCTCTCCGATCCAGACCGTAGGCTCAGGCCCCGCCCCGCCCTGCGGATAGGTATGCAGCCCGAAAAAGTTCATCCGCATCTTAGGAAGTTGCCCAAGTATTGCCTTATAACCATCTCTGTTCCACCAGTCTGGCCCCTCTGGGAAATCGTGAAACGGATGAATACCCCTTAATTCAAATAAAGGCGAATCTTTAATATCAAGCTGCGGGATTACAAATGCGATTTTTTCATCACCCACAACATCGCCATGCATATAAAACCGCACTCCCATAGTCTCCACAAATTGGTAAGCCCCGTATAAAGTCCCCACTTCGTCACCGCCTGCAATAACTATCGCATCCTTACCCTTATATGTCACTGTCTTAATAATGTATTGTTGTTCACAAAGCGCACTGATTTCT
The DNA here is from genome assembly GCA_023135255.1 of Planctomycetota bacterium. Taxonomy (GTDB): domain Bacteria; phylum Planctomycetota; class Phycisphaerae; order Sedimentisphaerales; family Anaerobacaceae; genus JAGLTN01. The sequence goes on along the minus strand of JAGLTN010000306.1, from coordinate 1,429 downwards.
TTTTTCAATTCCCCGCTTACAACAGGTTTAAATACCCCGCTGTTCTTTTGCCCGATGATTATCAGGTTTTTTCCACCCCGCGACTTTTCAACTATCTCCAAAAGCTTGTCAGTCCGCAAATAAACATACCTGCGAATCTCCTTCGCTGCCATCTTCTCAATTACAGAAGCATCTTTACCACAGACTATGACCGCTGTTTTAGATTGTTGATTTGCCGCGAAAAGATAATTGTTCGCTAAAAGTAAAATTGTTGTAAAAAGAAAAAGTCTTTGCCTGGTTCTCATTTGAATACTCCTGAATATACTTTTTTTACCTTCGTTAAAAACCGAATATTTAAAGTATTTCCTCAGGAGCAATTAAGCAAGACCTAATTTTTTAAAAAAACACCACCTTCGCCATCTATAAAAGCAAGGCGGCGATATCAATCTATTGGAGCCCGCTCAATCTCAATCGCGATATCCTCACCTGGCTCAAGCGAAAGATTTAAATTAATGTAAGGCCGCGCCAACAACTGATAATCCCACGCGGACCAGATGCCGGTAGTTGTGTTGTAATATCTATACCCAAAAGTATCAAGATCAAGGCCATAAACAGTAACATTAAAATTACTGCGAGTTGTGTCATTATAAAACCAGCAGAATACCCGCTCGCCAACTTTCAAACTCATCCCGTCAAGCCCATCGTCATAGATATCATTTTCAACGATCACGTCATTATTGTCAGCCAACATCTCCTCGCAAAAATTTCTCACAACATCAAAATTGTAAAACTGTCCCTGCTCATCGAAAAACTCAACCCACCACGTCAAAGGAAGCACAGGCGTCGGGCTGAACATCCCCCGCCACAATCCCAAATGCAGCTCCCTGTTATACTCATCATAATGGCCGATCTCACTAGGGCCATGCCAGCTGTAAGCAAATTCACCCAACACATGAGGCTTACCGTAAGTTTCACCAAAGTTCTTTAGCCTGTCATACATATCCGCAGAGCTTTCATAATAATAATGCGTCTGCGTCAGATCGATATCGTCAACCTCCCAAAGCTCACCCGGATAACTGCTGCTCGTGCTCGTAGTGACAATATGACCAAACGGGTCAATGGATTTCAGATACCCAGCCATCTCATCGTGCCATGCGATACTTGCCAGCTCCGCAACAACTGGGTCCATCTCCTTGACCGCTTGATTAAGTTCATTCCAAAATTCCCACATGCAAACATTCGGGCTATATCCCCACCTCGCAACAATATAACGAATTCTTTTCTTATAATATTCTTTAGCTGCCGCATTCATAAAGAAATCCACAGGTTCAGCGCAAGGCCCACCAAGAACAGCACTATAAGGATTGTTCTTCCACTCGTCACCCGAGTTCCAGTAGTTCAGTTCCTTATGCAACCCTTCACCGCTGTCAAAAGCTACCATCAAATAAAG
>JAGLTN010000305.1 GCA_023135255.1 Planctomycetota bacterium | reverse complement strand
TTAATCCGAGACCAAAACTATCGCTGCCTTTGCCCGGCTGTGTCGGAGTAGAATCCGATGGTGATTTGGCCTGCATTCATATATACGCAAGCAAAGAATGTGTTGGTTTAAAATGTATCCAGCAGCAAATTTCAAACCAGATGCCGCAAGGCTGTGAGATAATTGATATTGAGGTTTGTGGCGATAAGAAGACTCCCATTGCAGAGCAAGTCAGTTATATATTTGATTTGAAAACCGAAATTGCAGATCAAATCAATATTCAGGCAGCAGCATCACAATTGCTGGCGAAAGATAATCTGGTTGTAAAAAGATTCAAAGATAAGGACAGTGTAAAAGAAGTTGATATAAGAAAATATTTAAAGAATATTGAATTTACAGAAGGAACAGTTAAAGTTGATTGCAAGATAACCCCTAAAGGTTCAGTAAGGGTTGATGAGGTGATGGGGATTCTTGGGTTAGAATTTGGTATGTTAAAATCGCCGGTAAGGCGAACAGATATAAAATGGAGTTATTCAAAAACAGCTTAAACAAGCAAGGCTTAGTGATACGAAAAAATGAAGTGTCCGGTCTTGTGAAAAAAGGATTGTAAATTATGTCAAAAGAAATGCTTATTAATGTTGCTGAGGGAGAAGAATGCAGGGTGGCGATTGTCGATCAGGGGCGACTCGAAGAGTTGTACATTGAAAGGGTCAGCTATGACAGCCATGTAGGTAATATTTACAAAGGCAAAATTACTAATATTGAAGCATCGATTCAGGCGGCTTTTGTGGATTTTGGTACAGGTAAGAATGGTTTTTTACACATAAGCGACATTCACCCGCGATATTTTCCAAATACAAAAACCACTAAGACTGAAACATTAGGCAAGAGAAAGGCATTAAAGGACAGGATGCCGATACAAAAATGCCTTAAAAAAGGCCAGGAGGTCATTGTTCAGGTCACAAAAGAGTCTGTCAAAACTAAAGGTCCGAGTTTGAGCACCTATCTGTCTTTTCCGGGCAAATACCTGGTTATGATGCCATGGATGAAGCAAAGTGGTATATCTCATAAGATCGAAGATGAAGAAGAACGCAAGAGGCTGAGAAAAATACTTAATGAGGTTAGTCTGCCCAAAGATGTTGGTTTTATTGTCAGAACCGCAGGGCAGGGCAGCTCAAAAAGAGATATTCAAAACGATCTCAAATATCTTTTGCGATTGTGGAAGTCGATAGAGAAGCAAATAAAAACAGCGAAAAATCCATCGGAGATATACCAGGAATCCGATCTGGTTATCAGGACGCTGAGGAACGTTTTTAATTCTGATATAAGCAAGATAATTTGTGATTGTGAAGAAGTTTTCAAGAGGATTAGAAAGTTTCTTTCCATCGCGACACCAAGGCTTAAGCGCAGGTTGAGTTATTATGACGGGAAAGTGCCACTGTTTCATAAGTATAAGATAGAAGATGAAATAACAAAGGTACAGTCGAGAGAGGTAGATCTGAAAGGGGGCGGTTCAATTGTAATTGAGCAGACCGAAGCACTTGTCGCGATAGATGTTAATAGCGGTAAATATCGCAAGCAGCAAAGTGCTGAAGAAACAGCATATAATATTAATCTCAAGGCAGCGGATGAAATAGCCAGACAACTGCGCCTTCGTGACCTTGGTGGTCTGGTGATTTGTGATTTTATAGATATGCGGGATGAAAAGCACCGCAAAGCAGTGGAAAGGCAATTTCGTCTGGCAACTAAAGCAGATCGTGCCCGTTCTAAAGTTCTGAGGATAAGCCAGTTCGGTGTGGTGGAGATGACTCGCCAGAGAATGAGACCATCTTTGCAGTCAAGCACATACCTGGAATGTCCGACTTGCCGCGGAAAGGGATTTATAAAGAACAATGAGTCGATAGCATTGGAAATCATTCGACTTTTGAACCTGACGGCTTCTAACAGCAAAATTAAAAGTGTTGAGTTGTTCGTATCGCATGAGGTTGCTGATTATCTTCAGAATGAAAGAAGGGCGGCAATTTCAAAAATAGAAAGCAATTATGACAAAAAGATCACAATCCGTGCTTCGGCAAGTTATGGCGGCGAAAACCACAATGTTGTATGCTATAATGCCAGAGGAAGCGTAATAAAGCTTTAGCAGCGAGGTATTGTTGTTTTAAGCTTGACTAAGCATAGCCATTCTATAATATTGGTGTTTTATTTTTATACCCTTGAAGGCTAAGAAATTTCCGCGAGGAAAGTTATAACATGTTGT